>PLBD01000124.1 GCA_003135315.1 Acidobacteriaceae bacterium
TGGCCAAAAGAAGGCCAGAACGCGGCACCCCCAGGTTTTGGGTTCGTCTAATTGCTAATTGCTAATTGCCACTCACTTCTTAAACCTGTACTTCACCAGATCGTAGAACGCCATCACGCCGTCCTTCCAATTGATCTTCTTGCCCTCGGCGTAGGTTCGTCCGTGGTAGACAATCGGCACTTCGTAAATCCGCACGCCCAGCTTTGCCAGCTTCACCGTCATTTCGGTTTCCACGCTGAAGCGGTCGGAGTGCAGATCGAGCCGCACCAGCAGCTCGCTGCGAAACACCTTGTAGCAGGCGGTCACGTCGTGAATGCTGATGCCGGTGAGCACGTTGCATACGAAGGAAAATATACGGTTCATCACGTAGCGCCCGAAGCGCGGCACGCGGTGCGGGCCGTAGTGGAAGCGATTGCCGAATACTGCGTCGGCGTGGCCCTCAACAATGGGCGCAATTAGCGCGGGATAGTCGCGGGGGTCGTACTCCAGGTCCGCATCCTGGATAAGCACTAGCTCGCCCGTGGCATGTTCCAGTCCAGTGCGGACGCCAGCGCCCTTGCCGCGGTTCTTCCCGTGCAGCACCAGCTTGACGGTGTTGGCGCCGTTGCCGCCCAGCAGGTCCTGGAGGTCGCTGTCGCGCAGGAACTCGCGGGTGCCGTCGGTGGAGCAGTCGTCGATGATGATGAGTTCCTTGTGCAGACTGAGCGGCTGGCGCGCCACCTGGCGCAAGAGCTTCATCACCGTGCGGCGCTCGTTGTACACCGGGATGATGACCGACAAGGTATGGAACTCGGGCAGAACTTCGTCCTGATCGAGCTCGGCGAGTTCCTGTTCGTTGCCGGCGGCGGCGGCTGTGCGGGGCCGGGTTTCAGAGACCAAGTACACTCCCAGGATCAGCAACTGAGGATCGATCGGGTGACGGTAGCGCGGTTCCGGAAAGCAAATATAGTAGACCAGCGGATAGAACGCCAGCAGGCTGGCAAACAAAAACACCGCGTGGACGCGCCGCTTCAAGGCCAGCAGCAATCCCCAGATGCCGAGCACGGACAGCAGCAGCGTGTGCGTGTTCTTGAGTTCGGCCAAGTTTTGGTTTTTGGCGAGCCTCGGTATCCCGTTCCAGAAGTAGTAAATGCGGCGCAGCGTGATCTGGGCAAACTTGCCGGGATTCTGCGCGATCCATTCCTTCGCCAGCCGTCCCTGGTCGACGCAGAATGCGACCTCTCCCATCCGCGCGTATTTTGCCAGCACAAGATTGTTCTGGCTGGGATGATAGGCGATGACGTACTGGCCTTCCGCCAGCGGATTGTTGCCCAGGCGCAGCTCGTTGCCAAAGTTGTCGCGGATGAAGACAACCTGGCCCATCACTTCGTAATTCCGCACCAGCCAGGGCATGATGGCCATCCAGAAGACGACCGCGCTGAGTAGAGCAGGGACGCCATAGCGCTTGCCGCGGCGATGCAACTGATAGACCAGCCAGCATCCGGCGAACGGAAGAAATGACAGCGCGGCGGGATTGCTGAGTGCGGAAACACCCCACAGCAGGCCATAGCCAATCCACGATGAGGAGCGGTCGTCGCCTTCCATCTCCACCGTCAGCATGAACAGCAAGCTCAACAGGAAAGCCGACAGGCTCGTCTCCCAAATCCATCGCACCGCCCAGAAGATGGTGTCGGGATAGAGCGCCCAGATCCAGCCCGACCACAGCGCGACAGTCCGACCGAAGGTGCGCAGCGCCGTGCGATAGATGGTCCAACTGGTGAGCGCGGCGAACAGGCTGTTGAAGCTCAGCATCACGAACGCCGATGCCGGCGAGTAGCTACCGAACGCCCGGAAGGCCAGCGAGACAATCCAGGGATAAATGGGGGCCGTCCACGCCGAGGGGCCGGTGTTGCCGCCGAAGGGCGAGCTGAAGCCCATGCCGTTGGCCAACGAATACGCGATGCGTCCGGTCTCAAAGCCGAAGCCGAAATTGTGCTCGGTAGTGCGGATGCGATACGTATGCGCCACCACGATCCACAGCACGCGCACCGCGAAGGCGATCAGGACCATCCATCGCGGCGATTGCAGTATCTGCAGCCAGCGCGCCTGCGGTGCGGCTGCAATTGTGCGGGAATCAGGCGTCTGGCGCGCCGATGAGGTGGGCAAAGACATTGCGGATAACGGAAATTGTATCGTAAGGGAGCTGTCAGCTAGCAGCTGTCAGCGTTCGCTGTCTGGCGCTGGACGAACTCGCTGGGCGGCCACGGCCCGCTCAGGCGCAAACGAACGCCTTGCGACGCTCCGGCGCTTCGCAGCAAGGCGATGAAGCGCTCGCGATCGTCTCGGCGTACCAGCGCGAACCAGCGATGGTTCTTGCGATCCTGCCGCGCGCGCCACTCGCGAACTGAATCCGCGGTCACGCTCTTCAGCTTGCTCTCGACAGCGGCCACGCGGCCCAGCGCCTCCTGCCGTCGCTTGAGATATTCGCGACCACTGACGGGAGTGGCCAAGTCGGTCTGCTGCTCGTCGGACCAGGTCCCGACAACCTCGTATTGCACCGCGCCATCGACCCGAGCCAGCGCATCGCGATACAGCTCCTGTTCAGGAAGGAGATGCTGCTCCAGCACATCGACGCTCTCGAGCAGAGTAGGGAAGCGGAAGGGAATCGGCGTGGTCACCGCCAGAACCTCACGCAGCACCTGGCGGAATTGCAGTGCGGCCTTCTTCAGCGACTCGGGCTCTCCCAAAGCCGCTTCGGGATCGTCGATCTCGCTCCAGTAGACGCGTACTCCCAGCATCTCCCGCGAGATGACCACGGCGTCGGAGATTCCAGCCGCAACCTTCGCCTCAGGATTGGGCTGGGTGACGCAGTAGAGCAGGACTGGCATGGGCTAATAGACAAGGGTAATTGAAAACGGGTGTGAGAGGGAACCGCGCG
>PLBD01000522.1 GCA_003135315.1 Acidobacteriaceae bacterium
GCCAGGGAACTGGTCTTCGGAATTCCTTCTTACCGAATCATCAATGCGGCCTTCTGCCACCCGGCACCGAATGGCTCCCGGTTCAATTCCGCCGACCGGGGCGCGTGGTATGCGGGCTTTGAATTAGAGACTTCGCAAGCGGAAGTTGCTTACCACAAACAGGTCTGGCTGCAAGAAACGGATTGGAACGAAGAAGAAATCGCGGATTATGTCGATTATCGCGCGGATTTCCGTGCCGAGTTTCATGACGTTCGAGGGACTCGGAAATATAGGGACTGCCTGTCTCCAACCAGCTATGTTGCTTCCCAGGCGCTCGCGGCCCAACTTCTGGAAGCCGGCTCGGCAGGAATTGTCTATCCCAGCGTTCGCCGCGCTGGTGGAACCTGCATCGCGTGTTTCCGGCCGGTGTTGGTGACCAACGTCCCCAAAGGCGAGACGTTTACGTTCATCTTCGCTGATTCTCGTACTCCGCCCACGATTCGGCGGGCTTAGCGCCACCTTTTACTACCCTTTGATGGAGAACAGGGTTGGCTTGAAGTACTTGGCTTGGCCGACCCGTCGCATCCAGTCCATTTCCTCTGGAGTCATTGGGCCCTTATCCAGCGCGTCAAGCGCGGCGGAAAGATCAGAGACTGATCTGGGTCCAGTCAGGCAGAGGTCAACCGCCGGGTTCGTCAAATTGAACCGATAACAATCACTCGCCGAGGGGACCCTATTACCGGCGGGAACCTTGTCAGGTTTCATCAGATCACCCCAGCACGTAGCCGTGAACGCTACGATTCCGGGTCGGACCTCAGGTGCCGGTAGTTTTGGGAAGATGTCTCGTTCGGCGCCCGGATGTACTGCGTTGTAGCGCACATGAAGGACATCGACATCGCTATTATGGTTGGCAATTGCCGCTGCTTGTGGGCGATTGTGGGTCGAGACGGCGATGGCGCGTATCAGACCGCGTTCGCGAAGCCGCAACGCCTGGTCGAAGATTGCAGGACTGACGTTCTTATTCCACATTCCCAGCAGGAGAATGTCAGCGTGATCCATGCCAAGCGACTTCAGGGCGCGCTCCAGACTCCACGGAACCAGTGCAGCGACACGCGAATAAGACTGGATAACAAGGCGGAACTCATCGCGACGTGATCTAAGGCTGCGCAGTCCGGCGCCGAACTTCGCAGTACGCATCGAGCCCCAATACAGGTAGTTGACGCCCCGCTCAAGCGCCATATGCACGCAACGCTCGTCCGCGCCATAACTGGATGCCAGACCAAGGCGGCCCACTTTCCAGCCGGTCTTACCCAGCGTTGCGGTCTTCCAGTCGGTCATCCCTTGTTCACCGAGACCCTAGAACTCAGAACCTGCACATCAGGAATTGCTATGGAACAGTTATACCCGAGCCAGTCTCGGCCGGTTTGTAAGGCAGCCCTCCGCATCGCCCGTGATCGCGTCAAAGTCCAGAGCCGACGCAAGTACGTCTTCACCGACCAAATCGACCGCCTTATCCGGGAGAGTTATCACAATCGTCGAGACGAAAAGACACGTTTTAATGTCCGGACATTGGCCAAGAAGGTTGGTATGCCGCATTGGGCGCTGAAGAAGCGCGCCCGTGAATTAGGCCTGGCGCGAACCAAGGAGCTGCCATGGAGCGAGGCGGAGTTAGGCATTCTGGCCCGGTATGCGTGGATGAGCGACGAGCGAATCCGTCTGAAGCTGAAGGCTGCCGGATACCCGCGCACGGTAACCGGAATCCACCTCAAGCTGAAGCGGATGCGTTTCAAGCATGACGGAAGTTTCTACTCTGCTTACAGTCTTGCGCAAGCGCTGGGGATCGACCCCCATGCAGTAACTCGCTGGATCAAGAGCGGCCATTTGAAGGCCAAATTCCGAGGCACAGCACGAGGCCCACAGCAGAACGGCGACAGCTACCTGATCCAAGAGAAGGATGTCTGCCGTTTCATCCTCGAACACCCCACGGACATTGACCTGCGCAAAGTGGACCAAATCTGGTTTCTCGATTATGTGGAATCAGATTTGGATGCATAGTACGTTCAGACCCAGTTGTTTTTCTTTTGAAACCAGTTGGGTGAAGCGGTCAGCGGCACCAGCGGGAAATGGCTGGCGACCTGCCGGGAAAGATGCTAGAATGTGTACAGTGAGTACACAATATGGAAAGCGTCAAGATTGGCATCCGTGAATTCCGCGAGAATCTTGCGGGCTACCTCGAATCTGACAAGCCTCTGGCGATTACGCGCCACGGCGAGACACTCGGCTTCTACATTCCCGCACAAAAACGTAGCCGGGAGGCGGAACTCGATGCGATGCGCGCCGCCGCGAAGGACCTGGACGAAATGATCGCGTCCTGGGACGCTACGGAAGACGAGCTGATGGACGAGTATAAGCAGATCCACCGGTCTGCCCGCGAGAAGAAGCGGAATGCCAAGTAGAGCACTGGTAGTGGACGCCAATATTCTCGTACGGGCTGTCCTAGGCAAGCGCGTGCGTGAATTAATCGAGGCATATGCCGGAGACGCGTCGTTCTTTGTTCCGGAAGTTGCATACGCCGAGGCCGAAGAACACCTAGCGGCGCTCGTCATCAAGCGCGGCGGTGATCCTGAAAAGGCGCTCGCACTCTTGCGCTCCTTGGGTCAGCTGATGGAACTGATAGGAAGCGAGGTGTACAGCGAGTTCGAAGCGGAAGCTCGAGAACGGTTGGGCCAACGGGATCCAGAGGATTGGCCCATGCTGGCCGCGGCACTCGCCCTTGGGTGCCCAATCTGGACGGAAGACACAGATTTTTTCGGATGTGGTGTAGCCACGTGGACATCCGACCGCGTCCGGATGTTTCTGCGGGAGTGACCTTCGGCGCCTTTCTTGCCGAAGCGAGGTCAGAACTCTTCGCTCTTGTCCCGGATGTTTAATTGGAACTGCCAACCTTCGAAGCTCATCAACATTCGGCCAAAGTCCTTCCAGGTGATCTCTCGACCATCAATGACGAGGACCGGCACGTGGCCATCCTCGGAGTCGTCCCACTCGATCCGTCCCCGTACGACACGATCCGCGATCTGCAGGCCAAACTCACTGTTCGTGAGGTATTTGGCAGATAAGGCGCGGCGAATCCTCTCGATTAGTCGGCCGAGCAGCACGAGTAGATCATCTTCGGGATCGCCGATGATCTGGAACCGGTAGCCGGACGGCTCTCCGTCGCGGAGTTCGAAGGCATCGAGAGCGACCCCCGGGCCAAACAAATGGGTACGGAAGTGAAATTCGTGGACTTCTCCGTCACAATCAACGAGACCGACCGGAGCGAACTTGGCGTGCTCAAACTTGTCCAGGCCACCTAATTTGGCTACGTCCTGGTTGAAACATTGGCTGCAAAGTTGTCTGTATCCCCGCTCGATGGAGCCGTAGCTGACGGTGTCGTAGCTCGCCGCGATCTGGCCACAACCGTCGCAGCGAACCTCGTGTTTTCCCATGAACTCGACTTGCTTCATTTTCCCGCAGCATAGCAGACGCCAACCTGTTTGCACGGAAAAGGTGAAAGCTGAGAGCGTTGGCTCCCATCGTGAATCGCTTCTCCATTGCGCCACGCAGTTCTCAGAAGTATCCCGGAATGCAAAGACACCGAATCTGGTCGGCGCCAAGTTGGTCGGGCTGGGTACCTGAGGGAATCTCAACGAGACGAGTGGAGATCTTGGAACATAGCCGCGCGGCAATGGCGACGCCTGCGGTGCGTCCCGCCCTGTCGCCGTCGAGCAGCAGGATAACTTCCTGGAAGTGCTGCTGAAGAAGCCGCTCCTGGTGCTGGGAGAGCGCGCATCCCATGAGGGCGACAACGCAAGGCAGTCCCGCCTGGTGGACATTGAGACAATCGAAGAATCCTTCGACGACAACTACGGTCTTGCCGTGAAGCACGGCCCGGTGCAGATTGAAGAGGGCCAGCGATTTCCGGAACCGGGGCGGAAAACGATATCTCGGTTCGGTCTGGCCAAGAGATCTTCCTGCGTAAGCGACAAGGCGGCCATCCTCACCGTGAATGGGTATCACGACGCGCCCCTGCATGTAGCCTTGTCCCGCAAAGAAACCAATCCCAAAGTGCTCTGCAGTTTCTGGACTGATTCTCCGCTCCGCAAGATAGTGATGGTGGATATCAACATTCTTGAGCCTGAAGGGAAGAGGCGGATTGGGTTCCGCGCCGATCGCTGAAGGCGACTCGGGTGGCTCTGTTTGGATGGAAGACGGAGACGGCGTACGCTGCTGAGCGCCACCGCTTGTGTTTCGCTGGACCAGCTCGGCAGTTCCGCTGAACCAGTTCTGAAGCCGGAGGGCCGCATCACGAATAGAACAGCTTTCCATGAATGCGACGAAATCCAGGACGTTGCCGCCTACGCGACCGCCTCGTGCCGCGGCACACGAGCCGGAGTGGCAGGCCCACGCGTTCTTCTCGGTATTGACAATGAAGCTCTGCCGGCTGCTTTTAGACAAGTGGGTCGGCAAAGGACAGCGCCCACGGAGGTAGCAGCGATCAAGGCGGTGCAACATGACGCCATAATGTGCGAGGGTCATCTCCATGGAAATGCTGGCCTTCACTGCTCGAAAATCAACCCAGTCATTTTTCATTGCACTTCATTGCCGCCAGAGACCTTGGTCGGATTGGCCTTGATTTGGACCAACTCCGCGGCTCTAAGTTGACGCGGTGTTGGTCCGGCCGGAGTCGGCACGTCTGCCAATGCACCAAGCAACCTCTCGAAGGCAGCCAAGCCGTCCTCTACGGCTGCAAGCTCTTCGTCGCGTAACGGAATCTCTTGGCGCATGCGCAACAGGTTCTGCTTGCCTTCGAGGATCTGGGCTTGCGAGGTTCCCTTCGGCCGATAGTATGGGCACTTGGCACATGCCATTCGGTGGGGGCATCGGTCGAAGAAATCGTATGAGCAGTAGCCATGGCCCAGGTCATAGAACATCCAAGGCTGAGTGGCAGTCGCGCCTGTTGTGACACTCTGCCGATCAATCAGGACTTCAATGGAGCGAACATTGCGAGCAAAATATCCGGCCTCCCGGTATGACTGCGCCATTTTGCTTGGGCTGATATCGAGATAGTACTGAGTTGAGTTCGCCCACTTGTGTCCAAGCCATTTCTGCAATTCGAGGAGCGACATGGGTTCTTTGGCGTTAAAGAGCTGAGAGGCAATGGTGGATCGGGCGCGGTGGGTAGTAATTTTGCCACGGATGTCTGAGGTGGGAATGCCCGCTTTCCGGCAGAGCACCGGCACCAGGGTCTTGTTAACGTACTTCCTGGCGATCTGTCGGCACCGGAACATGAAAAGAAAGTGGACCAATTCCCCTGTCTTCTCGTCCAGCAGAGGCGGTTGTTCCGGCCGCTCAGCTTCCCAGGAGCGCACAGCGTCACCGACGATCTCGTCCACGGGTTTCGTGAATGCGAAGGAGGTCTTGTTCACCGGCACGTGCAGATCGCAGACCCCACTGACCGGCGGCGGCGTTTGATTCCATTGCCGCCGGGTGCAGCCGAGCGGCAATCGGCGGATCTCGTCCATCCTCAGTCCGCTGAAGAGCCAGATGATCGTCACTGCCCGAACCATTGAATGAGGATAGAAATGCCGCGTGTGACAACGTGGGACCGGAAGATCCGCCTCTGCGAGATTGAGACCCGCCCAAAGAAGCTTAGCCCACATATCGTCCGTAATCGGCCGAGGCTTGGGTCCGATTAGAGCCGCGACGCTTCGGGGAGTAGCAAAGCAACGGTGAGGATCGAAGCGTCGCGGGATCCACTCCCATTCCTGGAGGTCCCGAAAGAAAGTGCTCAGGGAGCAGAGGTGATGGGCCTTGCACCTTGCGGAAACGGGCTGTCCCCAGCGTTTCTGGTATTTCTTGTCAACCTGCGTCCAATCGCCCACGGTTAATCGACAAACTGCAGCCACCCACTGTGCGGCCACTTCGCGGGTCCATTGCGCCGGTGTAACAAATTCAGGGTGCAGTTTTGTCGCCCAGCGTCCGGTCTTGAGAATATTCACATAATGGTGATGCCGGACCTTCGGGCTCAGGGTGGAGGTGGCGCGCCAGCGTTCGACCCATGCCACCCACTCCGGGTGAACGCCGTTGCGAGCGTCCCCCATTTTGCGGTTTCCTGCTTCTGTGGGATCGAGCGCGCGATCCGTAATCCCAAGACCCGCGAGAGCCTTGGACAGGGGCAGAAGGTGTTCGCTGCGATAGCCATGGCTCGCGGCTCGTTGTTGCTCCAGGAAAGCGACGGTCAGGTCCTCCAATCGCGGACTGCGATTTGCCAGGAAGACAGCGGCGATGGTCCGCTGCAGTTCATGGGCACGTTGAGGCCCGTAACCCCACGCCATCAGAGCATCGAGCACGCGCTGAATGGCATGGTCTATGGTCTGTTCACCAAACACTTCTCTTGCAAGCGGTAGGTGTTGGATGCTTCCAAGCGCATGGAGGTCGTCGAAACATCCCAGCAAGTAGGCGACGGTCAGAGTGGAGTGCCGAACCAACTCCGCGAAGTTCTGGTACCGCCGTCGAAAGGCCGTTCTCGAAACACATAAGATTTCGCACCAGTCGTCGTGTTTCCACGCCCAGTAGGAGGTCTGACGTTCATGCATCTCAAACAGGAGGACAGCCAGTGTGCGCCGCCGGGACTCCAAACTGGCATCAGTCGCCGCCATGACGTCCATGATCGGCCGCTGCAGGCGACCGAGACCCTCAAGGGCATCTTCCAGCCAACGCAGGCGACGTCCGATTCTGGGCACCAACTTGGCCAGATGTTGTACTTCATGACGATGGAGAGCAGGCGAACGATCATAGACCGACATATCGATGAGCCAGGGTTTTTTCCTTGCCGCTAAACATGCGGGATCCGGAGCCAAGCTTTGGGCAAACGATGCCTTCACTTCAGAAGGTCCTCCAGCATCTTGCTCCGCCAAGCGTGGATCTCGGCCATACCACGGGCAATCCTCTGACTCAATTCCCGCCCGCTCAGGTGGATGTAAATAAGCGTAGTTTGTATGCTGCGATGGCCAGCGAATGTCGCGATCTCATGCACGTCCCAGTCACTTCGGGCCAGATCCGTCAACCGCAGGTGGCGCGGTGTGTGCGTGGTGAACTGAAAAACCCCACAACGTTCCGAGATTCGCTGCACAACCTTCGACCATGTCCATATGGAGATAGGCTTTCCCGCATTGCGACGCGATTCCGAAATAAATAACCGGCCGCGGTCCCGACTAAACTCGCGGCGGCGGCGCAGATAGGCGCCGAGCAGCTCGCTAGCAGGCAGCGAATATGGCACCACCCGCTCGCGACGAGTTTTCGTATTCTCTGCCAGAATCCTGATGGTTCGATGGGCGGGATCGATATCTCCCGCGTCCAGACCACAAAGTTCCTCTCTCCGCAGCGCCCCGTCATATGAAAGTGCCAGCATCATCCGGTTTCGAACGGATTCCTTCCGGGCCGCCTCAAGCACGGCGCACCACTGTTGATCATTGGGAATCCAGGGCAGCTTTGTGAATCTAGGAATCAGTCCTCGGTCTCTGCAACCGCCAAAGCTCTTTCCGGGAGTGTAGCGGCCACGCCCAACCGGATTGGTAGACCGTAAACCTTCTTCCATTACATAGTCATAGAAAAGGCGAACTGCTGTGATTCGCTGCTGCAAAGTCGCATTGGCGAGGCCCGCACCGGAATCGAGCACCACAACGTTTCGTCCGCGCTGGCCGGGCCGTAATGTTAGGTAGCGTACGTACTCGGCGACGTGATCCTTGGTGGCAGTGACCACAGAGGCGTTCCTGTCAGCGCTGAATGCAAGGTACTCTTGCAAAGCACGTCCGTAAGCATCCAGCGTATTGGCCGCAAGCCCCAGGTTGGATTCAAGTACCAGCCAGGCCCGAGCCATTTCGTTGTCAGCCACGCCAGGGTATAGCTCCCATCGCACATCAGCCATTTGATTCACCGCTTCCCGACTAGCTTTGACGGTCACGAAAGCAAAACAAGTTGGCGTTGTCCCGACTATCTCTGAAGGGGGTATCCGACTACATAATCCCTGGTGTGCGAATCTGAACGACTTCACATATTCGGCATGTCCCGCTGTGCGCATGGAAAATGGGCTTTACAACTGAAAGCGATCAAACTGGTTTCAAGAAAAAAACAATAGGGCTATCCCCCACTGCGACGCGGTCTCCGATCTGCATATTCCACATAACTTAGATCTCATTACCAACGGCTTAGTCCGAGCAGCCTGAGATCTCCCGTGCGTAAACTGCTTGACCGCGAAGACAAACCCGTCTGTCGCGGTCGGGCGCCGCGCCGCCGGAAGCGGCATAACCAACTCGGGACAGTCGCAGACCTCGTTGTCTGCTGGCTCTCCCGAGTTCCATTCTTGGAGGAATCACCATGCAAGAGACAACCCTTATCGAGCAGGACCAGCCAGTTGGGGCAATTCTCAGCCCCGTACCGGCCCCAGCTCCGACCATGACTCTGTGCTCCTACGGCACAAAGC
>PLBD01000165.1 GCA_003135315.1 Acidobacteriaceae bacterium
AATGCAGCTTAACCGACACGACGCCATTTCCTATGTGGCCCGGCCCGCGATATACCGACGAGTATTTGCTGAACACCCTTCACCAGTATCCGAACCTAATCCTGTGGATGTCGGGACATCGTCACGTCAACGTGGTGACGCCGCAGCCGTCTTACAACGACGACCCAAAGCTCGGTTTCTGGGAGGTTGAAACTTGCTCGCTGCGCGACCACCCCCAACAGTTCCGCACCTTCGACATATGTCGCAACAGGGACAACACCATTTCCATCATCATCACCAACGTGGATCCCGCGGTCAGGCCCGGCTCGCCGGCCTACAAGTCCCGGGGGTATGCGCTTGGCGCGTTCCGGATCTTTGGCGCCACGCCCGCAATCATCGCCGATACCACGTCCCATGCTTACAATGCCGAGCTCGTGGTTGAACTGACGCCCGTGATGCAGTCGGTGATTGCGCAAGCAGGATCCGCGATGGAGTAAACGCGGTTCTCGGAGAAGGCTGAGGCAGTTATGAAGATCGTATTTCACTCAACAGGAGGACAACATGGCTTTAAGAACCGCCAAGAAATCCGTGCGAGAAGCTTCGATCTCGGAGAATGGGCCTGGCTGCAAGGCGGTCGTCCACCAGCGGCATGGTGAGTTCTATGAGGGACAAGGAACACCACAACCTCTATCGGGTCTAGGAGGAAGCCGAAGGGTTGCGTGGGCAGTGGGCTTGCAGCAGCCTGAAAACGCTCCGTCTCGTCAGAGTTCTCGGATCGGATTTCCACACTTCGAGGATTTTCTTGCCAATCTCGAGCGAGATATGTCGTTAGTCGAAACCGAGCTATCCGCCCACAACAGAGGGAAACTTGAGGCACGCCTTACAGAAGACCAGAAGCCTTTTGAGCAACTGCGATCCCGTCTCTTGTCCCTCGCAGCTGAGTTGGAGCGCGGCACGATCGTGCATCACCGGACTGTCCGTGTAAGCAAACTGAATCAACTCCGCGAACAGGCTATCAAGAACTTGCGGTCCCAGGCCTCGGAGCAGGTTCCCCAAACTCTGCCCGGACCTGAAGCAAGCCAATGGATCCAATGGGCGTGCGGCTTGCAGGACTCTGAAGATGCGGAAGTCCTTCAGACTCTTCGGAACGGATTCGCACACCTCGATGATTTTGCGGCAAGGCTTGACCCAAACATGTGGAAACCTGCAGAATCCCCAGCTTCGGAGACTCCAACCAAAGCGTAGAGATCTGCAGACAAGACAGGGGCAGGAACAACCAACTCCGGGAACGAACGGCTTGAAGAATTTGTCGTGTCGTCAGGAACCGTAACGGTTGGGCGGATTTGCTGACGGTCTGGACAGGGAGGATTGGTTGGCTGCCGAAGCGTAGGTACCGCATAGCAAGCCGGCCCATCAGTAACGGCAGACAACGCTGCAACCGTATGTCGCGTTGTCAGTGACGCGCATAGGTCGGCCAGTCTCGATGGATGTGCAAGTAGTTCATTCAGCGAACGAGCATTCCAACCCGACGTGTCGGTGCAACTCCGGCACCCGCTCTCCCAAGACAGGGTTGGGACACACGCTGAAATTGCTTACAAAACACAGCCTCCACCCCCTTCGTAGAAAGTAGCTTGGGTCGGTCCACACTTACAGGTCCAGGCGCCCAGCACGAACAATGCATTGCATAACGCTATTCGGACTATCCCGAACTCGATTGACCAAGGCGAACATTCTAGGCTGTTAGAAATTCTCGCCTCCTAGAACGGTTAACCAGCGTTTTGCTGGCAAGCATTACAAAGCGCGAAGGTTGTAACCTGAGAAATCCGCCGAGCTATGCAGAGCCTTGCGCTTCGTAATCAACTTCTTCGCGAAACGTCACAAGAAACAATTGAGCAGGACCGTCGAGCAGGATCAAGCTGAGGACGCAGTCTCTAAATTAGAAAGATTGAGCTTCAACGCGCCACCAAAGTGGGGCCGACGTGGTTACTTTCGTAAGGAAGATTACCTCGTTGTCACTGACACTCGTTCCCTTAAGGAGAGAGGGTATTGCTAAGTTGCGTCGCCGGAATACCGAGGCAGGATACGGTTGTGCTTGTGCCAACTATAGAGGGACAGCGTAGTCGGCAAAGGTACTGTTGGCGAGGTCGTATCGCAATCGCAGCTTAGGGAGCCGCCGCTCGTGGTGTGCGTCTGACGATGACGGGAATGCAGACCGCTCTCTTAAACCGAACTGGCGGATCCGCAGGAAAGTAGGCTTAAGGACCTTCGACGCGCCCCAAGCGTCGATCTCGACATCGACGCCAATAGATCAGGAACAGCGTATGACACTTCAGCCCGACGTGGGCATCTTGCGAAAGCTGGGTCTCATTGTCTTGTTTAGCGGCGTTCTCTCGATAGCCCTTGGTTCATGGGCCTTCGCCAAGTTGTTTCATTTTGAGGCAGTGAACAGCATTTTGCCCGGGCAGATCGTCATAGAGGCGAATGCTGCTATTTGCTTTGTCTTAATCGGGCTTAGTCTGTCCCTAGCGGGAAAGGAACGACCCGCTATTTCTTTGTGGCGACTGGTCGCGAGGATTGCCGCCGCCACTGCCTGCGTCGTGGGCCTGCTTTCCTTGCTAGAGGCTGTCTTCGCTTGGAACCTCGGCATCGATCAGATACTGTTCACCGCGGGACCGGAGCATCTTCCGCGAAGCTTGCGCCCGGCTCTGATGCCTCCCATTGCTGCTTTCGGATTCTTTTGCCTGGGATCTGCGCTAGCACTGCTGGATGTCGAAAGCGGCTTTGGCCGTTGGTTTGGACGCTCCTTGCCTTGTGTGGCGGCGATTGCCTCATTGTTCGCTCTCTTGGACTTCGTTCTGAATCCGACTGATACTCACACGCATATCTCTCCAATTACTCCTTCCGCTCTGTTTCTGCTTTCATTGGTTGCGATGATTGCCCGTCCCGAGTCGGGGCTAGGAGCATTAGTTGCGAGCGAGAGTTCCGGCGGGACGTTGACCCGACGATTATTCCCGGCCGCGATCATCGTTCCTCTCGCCATCGCTTGGTTGCGCCGGAAGGGACAGATTAGCGGCTTCTTTCCGGATTGGGTCGGCTTGGCCCTACTGACCGTATTCACGACCATGCTGTTGACCGGCCTGACAGTGTGGACAGGCTTCGTGACGGAACGCCGCGACTTGTTGCGCCGACAAGAGGAAGAACTCTTCGCCAGTTTGGCGTTGATCTTCCCCGCTTTTGACGACGCCATCATCGCGGAAACCCTCGACGGGGTAGTTACTAGTTGGAACCCCGGGGCGGCATCGATCTACGGCTACTCATCAAGAGAAATGATTGGACAGTCCATTGCTATGACGATCCCGCTCGATCGTCGCGAAGAACTTGCAGCGAACATGCTAAGCATCAGAGAGGGCCACCGCGTCCGACCGTTCGAAACGACGAGGATCCGAAAGGACGGGAAGATCGTCTGCGTCCTTGTTTCAGTCAGCCCCATGAGGAGCCGTGCCGGAAGAATCGTGGGAGCATCCACGATTGCTCGCGATGTCACGGAGCGCAAACGAACCGAAAACGAACTGCGCTTGAGCCGCGAGCGACTCGCCCTGGCCCTACAAGCGGGGCGGTCAGGCACCTTTGATTGGGACATTGGCAGCAATCTCAATATCTGGTCATCCGAGACCGAAGAACTCTACGGGCTTGCTACTGGAACGTTCGGTCGCACGTATGAGGACTGGGAGTCGCTTGTAGCCCCCGAGGATCGAGAATGTTTCAAAACCGCGCTTCAAGAATCTCTAAAAACAGGCCAGTTTGCTTCGGAATGGCGGATTCGGCGCCGCGACGACGGGGCGATCCGCTGGGTGGATGCACGGGCGAAGGTGTTCTTCGATCAATCCGGCCAGCCGAGTCGCATGCTCGGTATCAACGTGGACATCACCGAGCGCAAGCAAGCGGAAAAGGAACTGGCAATGCGAGCGGAGGAACTGGCCCGCTCGAACGCCGACCTGCAGCAGTTCGCCTATGTCGCCTCGCATGACCTGCAGGAACCATTGCGAATGGTGGCCAGCTACACCCAACTCCTGGGGAAGCGGTATCGCGGGAAACTCGACGCGGATGCGGACGACTTTATCGCTTTTGCGGTGGACGGTGCCCATCGCATGCAGGTGCTGATCAACGATCTCCTCGCCTATTCCCGAGTCGGCACGCGCGGCAAAGAGTTCGCGTTTACAAATTGCCAGAGCGTGCTGGAGACAGTGCTGGTCAGCTTGAAAATAGCGATCGAAGAGGCGCACGCGGTCATAAGCCACGATCCTCTGCCTACCATCCCGGTCGACCAAACGCAGATGAGCCAAGTTTTCCAGAACCTGATCGGAAATGCCCTGAAATTCCACGGCCCGGAACCAGTGCGAATTCACGTGTCTGCCCAGCAGGAAGCCGGCGAGTGGCGCTTCTCAGTGCGCGATAACGGCATCGGAATCGACCCACACGATGCCGACCGGATCTTTGTGATCTTTCAGCGCCTGCACGCGGGCCACGAGTACCCAGGCACGGGCATTGGTCTAGCGATCACCAAGAAGATTGTGGAGCGGCATGGAGGCCGGATCTGGGTGGTGTCGGAACCGGGAAAGGGATCCACGTTCACGTTCACTATCCCAATACCAGAGGTGAGTTATGGCGGCTATCGCGGAACACGTATCACTTCAGCCAGCTGAAATCCTGCTGGTGGAAGACAACTCCGGAGACGTGAGGCTGGTGCGGGAGGCGCTGCGGGAATCAAAACTCATTAACCAGTTGCATGCGGTTCCCGACGGAAAGGAGGCGCTGGCCTTCCTGCGCAAACAAGGTACTTACGTCAATGCAACGCGGCCCGATCTGATTTTGCTGGATCTCAACCTACCGGGGAAGGATGGCCGTGAGGTCCTCTCGGAAATCAAAGCCGATCCGGATTTGCTACGAATCCCAGTGGTGATCATCACCAGTTCCAAAGCTGAAGAGGACATCCTGAAGTCATACAACAATCACGCCAATTGCTATATCACGAAGCCCCTGAACTTCGAAAAATTTGTCGAGGTCGTAACGGCGATCCAGGATTTCTGGATCAGCATTGTGAAACTGCCTCCCAAGTAGTGCCAAGAGGTGACGGTTATGACGACACACCTTCTGCTAATTGAAGACAATCCCGGTGATGCCCGGCTGATTCTGGAGATGCTGAAGGAAGCTGATAACCAAGGGTTCACAGTGGATTGCGCCGGGAGTTTGGTGGCTGGCCTTGAAAGACTAGGCCCAAACCCTGCCGATGTTGTGCTTTTGGATCTCTCTCTTCCCGATAGTCGCGGACTCGAGACCTTTGTCCGCTTTCAGTCGAGGTTCCCCAAACTGCCCGTGGTGATATTGACAGGCCTGAACGATGAGGAAACTGCGGTGCAGGCAGCGCATGCTGGAGCGCAAGACTACTTCGTGAAAGGGACGATCTCCGGCCCGGTTCTGGCGCGGGCGCTGAACTACGCGATCGAACGAAAAAAGGCGCAGGAAACCATTCTATTGCAAAGCAATCAATACGATGCTCTCACCTCGACCACCTCGGACGGCTATTGGCATTTTGACAAAGAGGGGAGACTGCTCGACGTGAACGACACTTACTGTCAGATGAGCGGCTATTCGCGCGACGAGCTGTTGCACATGCACATTGACGACTTAGCCGGAGGTGAAGGCAAGGATAATCTGCTCGCCCACATGCGGCGGATAGCGGCAAAAGGGTTTGACCGATTTGAGACCCGGCATCGCAAAAAGAATGGCGAACCATTCGATCTCGAGATCAGCGCCACCTTTCTTCAGGCCACAGGCCATTTTCTCTTGTTCGCTCGTGACATTACTTGGCGCAAGCGCGCGGAGGAAGCGCGAACCCGAGCGGAGGAAAGAATGCGTCTGGCATTCGAGGCCGCCCGCCTTGGATTGTGGGACTGGAACCTTGCGACGGGGGAGATGGTCTGGTCATCGACGACCGGGAGACAGATGGACCTGCCAGATAACACCCCGTCGAGCTTTGAGACATTTATTAAGTCGGTCCATCCCGACGACCGACAGGCGGTTCAACGGTCAATCGAGGACGCAGTTCATGACAACGAGACCCACACCCTTGAGTATCGCAGGTTGTGGCCGGACGGCAGCCTGCACTGGCGGAGCCTGACAGGACGCGCCTTCCATGGCACCGCAGGGACACCCGTGCGAGTCGTCGGGGTAGCAATGGATATCGAGGACCGTAAGGCTGCCGAAGATCGTCTGCAGTTGCAGGGTGCAGCGTTGCAGGCCGCTGCCAACTCCATTGTGATTACCGACAGCAACGGCACGATCCTGTGGGCCAATCACGCTTTTTCACACCTTACCGGGTACGCGTCGGAAGAGGTTTTGGGTAACAATCCAAGGCTGTTGAAGTCGGGCGTGCACGACCGCGCCTTCTACACGAACCTGTGGACAACAATCACGTCAGGGAATGTCTGGCAGGGGGAGGTCGTCAATCGACGTAAAGATGGGACCGTTTACACCGAGGAAATGACGATCACGCCCGTGCACGTAGGAAACGGCGGGATCACCCATTATGTCGCTATCAAACAGGATGTCTCTTTGCGAAAGATTGCCGAAGATAAGTTGCGTCAAGCGGAGGAAAAGTACCGCGCTATCTTTGAAGATGCCGTCATTGGAATCTTCCAAGTCGGTTCCGACGGACGGCCCGTGAGTGTCAATCGGGCGTTGGCACGGATGCACGGCTACGATTCTCCGGAACAGTTTCTGGCGGAAGTTCACAATGTAGACCAGTTAAATGTCAGTCCAAGATCGCTGCTAGAGTTGGCAATCGTACAGAAACCCGACGAAGCGGTGCGCGGTATTGAACTGGAAGTCTATGAAAGGACTGGCAAAACGAAATGGGTGTCAGCTAACGTACGGGCCGTGCGTGCTGCCAATGGAGACGTCGTGCTTTACGAAGGCACGGTCGAGGATATTACAGCGCGCAAAGAGGCAGGGGCCATTCATGAGGAATTGAGAAGCATCATTGCCACTGTTCCAGGTGTTTTTTATTCCCTTCTCGTGCGGCAAGACGGATCCAGCGCTATACCATTTGCCAGTCCACGGCTGCGCGACATTTTTGATGTCCCTCCAGAAGCCGTAAGCCAGGATGCCGCAGCTGCGTGGGCGGTCATTCATCCTGACGATCTCAGCCACATTAAGGCGACCGTTGAGGAGTCATTCCGATCGTTAACGCCATGGCATGAAGAGTTCCGTGTAAACCACCCGAAAAGGGGACTGCTTTGGGTCAAGGGAGATGCGTCACCGGAACGTCAGCAGGATGGCAGCGTACTGTGGCATGGATTTCTATTCGATAATACGGAGAGGAAGCAACTCGAATCCCAGCTTCTCCAGGCGCAGAAAATGGAGGCCGTTGGAAGGTTGGCGGGCGGGGTCTCACACGACTTCAACAACATCATGGGCATTGTGATCGGTTACAGCGACCTGATCGCCGAGACCATGTCGCCCTCAGATGTGAACCTGCCGCGGATCATGAAGGTCAAGGACGCCGCGCACCGGGCAAGCGCGTTGGTCCTCCAGTTGCTGGCCTTCAGCCGTCTGCAGGTATTCTCCCCTATGCTGATGGACCTGAATGTTTGCATTACTCGTCTAAACGAAATGATGCCGCGTCTCCTCGGAGAAGACATCCAAATAACTCTCTCCCTCGACAAGAGCCTGTGGACTGTAAAGGCTGACCCCTCTCAGATTGACCAAGTTCTGATAAACCTCGCGGTCAACGCTCGCGACGCCATGCCCCAAGGGGGCGAGCTGTTGGTTGAGGCAAGAAATGTCCAACTTGACAACTCTTGCGCAACCTTACCTCCAGATGTGCCGCCCGGTGCCTTCGTGATGATCTCCTTTTCCGACACGGGGACGGGTATCAGCCCGGAAGCCATGCCGCACATCTTTGAGCCATTCTTTACAACCAAGGATATGGGAAAAGGAACAGGTTTGGGCCTGTCGACGGTATATGGGATCGTCAGACAGAGTGGAGGTTTCATCTCGGTTGACACGAAAGTACCGGGTGGCACGACTTTCAAAGTGTACCTACCCCGCCAGTGCGGAGTTACCCAAGTGGTACCTCCAAGAAGGCAGAATCCGAGACCAAGGACCGCAGTGTCTAAGACGATTCTGCTTGCCGAAGACGATGCTGCCTTGAGGGAGATTGTGAGCATCCAGCTGGAGGAATTGGGTTACACTGTGCTGGCGGCTGGCAATGGTCGCGAGGCCCTTTGCATGGCTGCAAAACAAGAAGGACCTATCGATCTGCTGCTTACTGACGTCGTTATGCCCGGCATGAGTGGCCGGCAACTGGCCGATAGGCTGAAGCAGAAACTTCCGGTGCTGAAGGTGCTATTTGTTTCTGGGTATAGTGGTAACATGATCTCACGCGAGGGCAGATTGGAATCCGGCACTTATTACGCCCACAAGCCCCTGACAAAAGTGGACTTGGATGAGAAGTTGCGCAGTATCTTCAGAACGTGACCGGAAAGCCTCAACCGGCCCTATCGCTTTCTACCCAAAAAAGGGAAGAAGTAACATCGTCCGCAGATGAAGCCGGGTACACTGGCAGCGGCCCGCATGCCTCATGGTCGTGAAACGCGTATCCGCTTAGCCCGCAGCATGGCGCCCAGAAACCGCACACCGCCAGTGGCGGCTTCCACCAAAACAAAGCAGTCCTGGCTCGCTCCCGCGGAGGCTCCCAGCGGCCGTAATCTGCATCCTGCGCGCCCTTATTGACATCACCATCCAGGACCTTTCCCTTCTTACCTCGCCCCTGACTCTATCCTCCGGGCGTGCGCCTGGAGAACTGAGCATGTACGAATCCCGTACATTATCCCCGGAAGAAACAGGTCCCCTCATCGTGCTCTGTCGCGACTCGAAGTGTGGATGATCCCAACCTATTAATAGCACAACAACTTACTCCTTTTTCCCCCGGCCTCCTTTGGACTTCAACTTGCTCCATCGACATGTTCGCTGTGACCAGTTTTCAGAGCCAGGAGAGGTTCCATGTCGAGCCTGTCGAACCAAGCCCCAGTAGAAGAGACCACAGTCTTTCCGAGTCTCAGCCGCGGCAGTGGTCGCGCGACGATCTTAATTACTCATGTGGACGAACACTACCGGCAATTATATTCCGACCTACTTCGGTCTGAGGGGTTTCAGACGTTCTGCGCAAACGATTGCGACCAAGCCCTGGCAGTGTTACACCGCGAACGCATCGACCTCGCATTGGTTGACATAGTGATGCCGAAAACGGACGGCATGATGCTGTGTCGAGAATTGAAAAATGATCCAGACACGCGGCTGGTGCCCATACTGCTACTCACCGACTGGAAGTCAGAGCAAGGGTTTGTGATGGAGGTTGAGAACGGTGCAGACGCGTACGTGAAACAACCTGTAACGAACGTCGAATTGCTTACCCGCGTGCGGGCGCTGCTCGACAAGAAGCGCTTCACCGATAACCTCGGGGATGCGGAGAAGGTGTTGTTTACTCTGTTGGAGATCGTGGAGGCGAAGAACCCATATACTGCCGGGCATGGCTACCGGGTTAGCCGCGCCGCTGTATCGTTGGCCATCCAGATCGGCTTGTCGTCGGGGGAACGAGAATGGGTTCGTCTTGGAGCGTATTTACACGACATAGGCTACGTGGGAATCCCCGACGACATCCTGATGAAGCTAGGGCCGCTCACTGCAGAAGAAAAGACCGTTCTCAACTCGCACACTTACTTGGGCGAGCGGATCTGCGCTTCCTTATACCCATTCCTTCCCATACTTCAAATCATTCGAGGACATCACGAGCGACTGGACGGGAGCGGATATCCGGACGGCCTGCGTGGGAGCCAGATCTCCACTTTGACCCGTGTTGTGTCACTTGCTGACGTATACGACAGCTTGAAAACGCGTCAGCCATACCGCGGTAGATTCTCCCATGCGCAAGCGATGCATCAGATCCGCCGCGAGGCCGAGCAAGGGTGGTGGGACCTAACACTCTTCGATGCGCTTGCAAGAATCGATAGCCCGGAAAGTGTAACTGGTATACGCGATGCACTGCGTGACGGTGGCTAGTTTAGGCAACGCGCACCGAGGTAACTCGAGATGACTGACTACTATAAGCAATGCGATCTCTATTACGGCTTCACGCCTACAAGGAAGGTGTGTTACGCGAGGGCAAAAGCAAATGACTCCGGTCAAACCTTGGTGGACGTCGCAATCTCATTGTCTGTGTTCTTGCTGTTCGTATTCGGAACCATAGACTTTGGATACCAATTCTGCGCCCAGTTAACCTTGCAGAATGCAGTGCGGCAGGCGGGACGCTATGCCATCACCGGGCAATGCATCACCGGCAGCAGCGGTTGCTCCGAATCGCGCTACAACTCAATCATCCAGGTTCTCGAAGGCGCATCGGACGGCCTCATCAACAGCGGTAACCTTAGCGGCGTCAGCATAACCTGTGCCAATACCGGCGGAGGATGCCCGACCGGCGCTGGTGGGCCGGGTGACCTGATCACCATCACCGTAACCTACCCTTATCATTTCTTGACCGGGCCAATCGGGGCCTTCTTTAAGAGCGGGTACAACATCACGGTAGGTGGGTCGTTTACGAATGAAATGTTCCCACCGGGCCAAAGTTAGGGGGCGTATGACGACAAAGGTGATGCATGGAAAAGAGTCGGGCCAGGCGCTGATTGAATTGTCGTTTGCGCTAGTCATCCTGTGCGTTTTTGTGTGCGGGATCATTGACTTTGGTCGGGCCATCTACGACGTGCAGGTAATGAAAAATCTGGTCGGCGAGGGTTCCAGCATGGCTTCCCGGGGAACCACCCTTGGGAACACGGTGACCACCGTGACTGCAGACGCTGGAAAAGACCTGAGCATGAGCACTGCGGGATGCGTCATGGTCACCGCGATTACCAATATGGGCGGAGGGACTATCCAGGTCACCGGCCAATCCTCCGGCGGGGGGATCTCGTGCACCAGTAAAGTAGGCTGCCTCAAGGGACAAGGGAGTTGCGGCAGCTCGACTGCTACCCTCCCAGCGTTGGCAGTTACCACCCTGACGTCGGAAGTCACAGGTTCGACCATTTACGCGACTGAGATCTTTTACAATTTTCATACCATCACGCCCATAACAGCCCTGCTGGGCAGCAGCGTAATGCCGTCTCAGTTCTATGCCGTCGCGTATTACTAGCTAGAGGTGTAGGTATGCGCAAAGCCAGCATTGCAGCAAATGATCGAGGGCAAGCCATGATTATTTACGCTCTCGTTCTGTCTATCCTGATCCTGTTCGCCGGAATGGCCATCGATTCCGGACTTCTTTATGTCACCAAGGCCAAACTCTCGGCCGCGGTGGATAGCGCAACTCTCACCGGCATGAAGAACCTGCAGTCAGGACAGTCGGCGGCTGCGGCAATGGCTACCGACATTTTTGACGCCAATTACGGCGGCAGTCCGCCAACGCCAGCCGTCACCTTTCCAACAGATAGCAACGGCAACCTGCAAGTCCATGTTACCGGCACAGTTTACGTGCACACCCTTTTCATGCGCTACCTCTCGCAGTGGAGAGAGGTGCCGGTGAGCGATACCGCGGTGGCAACACGGGCCAACCTGATCATGTCCATCGTACTGGACCGCTCAGGCTCAATGTGTGGTGGAACTGTCAGTTGCCCAGAGGGGGTGAGCGGGGATGATGGAGGTGAGGCACTCCTATCTGCTGTTCCGACCTTCGTCGGCAGGTTCGATAACACACTGGATCAAGTTGCGCTGATTAGCTTCTCTGAGAATTCGACGATAAACTTTGCCATCGGCTACAACTTCGCAACTCCGATTACCAATGCCGTGGCAGCCATGCAGTTCGCCGGCGGCACATTCGGCACGGGCGCAGGCACGGGTGCGCTCCTGAGTTCTACAACAGGCGCCCCGTTGTCGCTCGCTGACGAGCAAAACAGCAGCGCCACGGTAACACCAGGAGAGAACGTTATTAAAGTTGTGGTGTATTTCACTGACGGCTTGATGAACACCATTCAGGACAAGTTTCATTGCGGAGGTACAAGCAATAATACTTTAACGCTCCTCAACTATGGGGGCTTTGACTCGGGATCAGATGTCGACATCTTCGACCCTACTAGTGCAACAAATGTATTTGACAGTGATTACGCTGGCGGCTCAGGCGGCTTTAAGTACGATGCCAAAGGCGACATCTGCACGAATGCCTCTGGAGGTAAGGTAACCCAATTTGTCTCTCAGCAATATGGAAACAAGAATTTCAGCCGTGCCAACGTCACCGCCGAAGCCCAGTTCAGGGCCATTCAAACTGCCATTGCCATGCGTACCGAGAGTCCGGTCCCGACATATATCTATACCATCGGGTTGGGCGACAGCGTGACCACATCGACGCAGGATTTTCTGGCACAGCTTGCAAACGACCCCTCCTTTTCAACATTTATTTCAGGCCAGCCGGCGGGGGAGTTTTTCTACATACCGGACTGCCCCTCGTCGCAGTGCACAACTGAAGTGGACACAGTTTTCGAAACCATTGCGGCCAAGGTTCTCTTGCGGTTGACGGAGTAGCCCCCAGCCACAACATGCCTGGCGGAACGAGTGGAACCATGGATACTTGTACAGCAGACATCGGGACAAAATGCACGCCACATCTGTCCTTTGAGGCTGAGCGGCGCGAGACCGCCGGCCGTTCGACGTCATCCACTCCAAGCGAAGTCAGACCCTTAAGAGTGGAGCTGACGGACTGGCTCGATGGAGTTGTGCGGCGGGCAAAGGAAAAGTATCTGGAGCAGCGGGTGCAGGAGGAGAAGTTGATCGAGGAGGAGGCACTGAAAAGCAGGGTCGGCAGCCAATTTTGCCGGGAACTCTTCGAGTGGCTTGAAGGCATCGACGTGAGATTCAATAGTAGATTTGGCGTTCATGTACTTTCGGTAAGTGTGGTCGGAACTGACGGAGACCGCAGCCTCCAAGTCCTCGCCCGTCCGGTCCGCGCCCAAGAGAGAATTGCGATTCTGAACTATCGGAAAGAGACGAAGTCTGTTGTCTTGAATCTGAGTTCCGATGGGAGAGCCACGCCCACAGAAGAAATCAGACTGGTTCTCGGTGCTGACAGCGAGGCACTCGCAGAAATCAGTGGTGACCAGTATACGCCGGAGCAGTTAGGCCGGAAGATAGTCGAGGACCTCCTAGCATAGGCTTGCTGGGCAGGGAATACAGCCAGCCGCTGGTCCGTCTGTTCTCAGTGGTTGCATAACGATCAGGAGTTCGGAATCCCGTCTTCATAGAGCGGGCCCGATTCCGTTGCGAGGCCCAGGCGTTTATCGGCCGCGGCACCGGTCGAGCTTAGGAAGCGATGCCTGCTACTATCCCCTCGGGCGAGCCGCTCTTCTTGTTCATTCCTGCGGAGTCGTGTCGGGCGGAACTTTGCCCGATTGTGGTATCGAGCGTTAGCCCGTGCTCGTACTACGGCGCGAAGTAGCCGGAGATGTCCAGGATCAGGTGCGTCAGCGCATAGGCGTAGGCGTCGATGGAACCGTTGTTCGTCGGCACAATCGCCATGTTCGATGTGATGAAGCCATCATAGGCGTTCAACGTCGAGACTACAGGCTGTTGCTCGCCGTCAGGCCACAACGTCAGGTATGGCATCGAGCCCGGCGGCACAACCGTGGCGTTAAAGATGTACGCCTGCGCCGTGCTGGGCGGGGCACAGACGCTGCCCACCACATTCACCGT
>PLBD01000036.1 GCA_003135315.1 Acidobacteriaceae bacterium
CCGCCCATGCACCAGCCGATCGCGCCCACGCGTTTGGTATAGACCTTGTCCAGCGATCGCAGGTAAGCCGTTGCCGCCAGCAGGTCGCGATTGGCGCGGTCCTCGGGAACGCCCCGCATGATCTGGTGCGCTTCATCCGGCGTCGTTGCCACCTGCCCGCGATAAAGGTCGATGGCCAGCGTCACATAACCCTGGTCGGCGAGATCCGACGCCTGCTGCTTGACCCAGTCGTTCAAGCCCCACCATTCGTGGATGACCACCAGCGCAGGGAAGGGGCCATCGCCCTTCGGCATATAGAGAATGGCCTGCACCGTCTCATCGCCACTTCGGTACGACACCGTCTGCGGCTCGGCTGCCACGGCCGTCATCGCAAGCAAAAAGATCAATGTGGTTAGCAAAAGAGATCGCACGCAATCCTCCGGCAGATAGGTTAGCAGCTAAAGCAAGAAACTTCTTCCTTTAGACGCGGCTAGCTGGTACCATCCGCCATCCGGATTGTTCAAAAATTGCCGCGCGCCTGCGACATCGCATTCCAGCTTCCAGTCGGGAGCGGGCCGTTGACTCCCCGAGTCTTATCGGAACAGCCGGATCAGCTACGAAAATTTCTGGTGAGGGAAAAGACCACGATGCTCAGATTGCGTTTTCAGGCTGTCCTCCTGTTGTTCACCTTGGCCGTGCTGGTGCCGTCCGCCGTTGCCCAGACTGTGATCGCGACAGTGACCGCTGGAGTACAGCCTTCGGCGACCGCAGTTAATCCGGTCACCAACACCGTCTACGTGGTGAATTCCAACTGCTTTAACAACGGTGGATGCAGCAGCACGGGCTCGGTGACGGTCATCAATGGGGCTACCAACCTTCCCACCGCGACGGTAAACGTGGGGGCCTTGCCGGTTGCGGTCGCGGTAAACGTGCAGACCAACCAGATCTACGTGGCAAATGAGTGCGGCACCGACATCACTTGCGCCAGTCCCGGTACGGTATCGGTCATCGCCGGGGGCAGCAACAACACTGGGTCCGTCCAGGTGGGGTACTATCCCACCGACGTGGAAGTTGACTCCGCAACCAACCAGATCTATGTAGTGAACAATTGCGGCAACGATAACGGCTGCGCGAGCGCAGGAACGGTGACCGTGATCAACGGCGTCAGCGATAACACTACCAACGTGAACGTTGGGGTCCAACCTTATGTCGCAGCTATCAACTCGGTGACCAACATGATCTACGTCCCAAATGATTGCGGCAACGATCTCACGTGCCAAAGCCTGGGGACGGTGACCGTAATAAACGGGGGCAACAACAGCACCAGCACGCTCACCGTTGGGGCTTTCCCGTACGGTGCCGCGGTCAACGCTGTCACCAACAACATTTATGTCGTGAATAATTGCGGCAGTGATATTGGTTGCGGCAGTCCGGCCACGGTCTCGGTGATTGCCGGAGGCACCAATAACATCCAGACGGTAACGATTGGGAACTACAACGAGACCAGCATCAACTCGACCCCGGCCATTGATGCCGTGACCAACCAGATCTACGTTCCCAATTACAGTGACGCGACCGTGACCGATATCGATGGGGCCTCCAACAATACAACCCTGGTTGACGTCGGGAACCGACCCAGGGCGGCCGCGATGAACTCGCTGACCAACCGGGTCTATGTTGACAATTACACCGACGGTACGGTTTCCGTCATCGCTGGAACCGGCAACCCGGTTCCGTTGCAGCTTTTTTCCATTACCCCTTGCCGTCTGATCGACACGCGCAGTAACGGCGGCCCGATTCCAGGCCAGACCTCCCGGATATTCAACCTTCCCCAGTTGGCGCAGTCAGATTCTCCGCAGTGCGCAAATCTTTCCTCCGCGGTAGCCTACTCTTTGAATGTCACGGTTGTGCCGCCATCTGGCGGCACGCTGGCTATTTGACCATCTGGCCGACGGGCGAAAGCCAGCCCTATGTTTCGACCATGAACTCGCCGGACGGACGGACTAAGGCCAATGCGGCAATTGTCCCGGCCGGCTATCAAGGCTCAGTCAGCGTCTTCGTCACCGACACCACTAACGTCATCCTCGACATCGACGGGTACTTCGAGCCGGCCGCCTCCGGAACCTATCAGTTCTATCCCCTGACGCCCTGCCGCCTGGTTGACACGCGCGGCGCTGACGGCGATCTCGGCGGCCCGAGCCTGCCGGCGCAAACGCCGCGTAGCTTCCCGCTGCTGGAGAGCAGTTGCATTTCCAGAGGTATCAATCCGCTGGCCTACTCACTCAACTTCACCGTCGTGCCCACTCCTGCGGGACAGCCGCTGGGCTATCTGTCGGTCTGGCCCACGGGAGAGTCGCAGCCGGTAGTCTCAACCCTGAACAATCCCACGGCAACGGTGGTGGCCAACGCCGCGATTGTGCCTGCCGGAACGGGCGGCGCCATCGACGTCTATGCCTTCGACACAACGGATCTGCTGATCGACATTGACGGCTACTTTGCCGCGCCCGCGTCGGGCGGGCTGTCCATGTATACGGTTCCGCCATGCCGCGTGCTGGACACGCGCCAGATGGGCAACGGGCGAAACGGGCAGCCCTTCAGTGGCACGCTGAATCCTCCGGTCAATGTGGTGGGCAGCGCCTGCGCGCCTCCCAGCAGCGCGAAGGCATACATCTTCAATGCGACGGCTGTGCCGCCGGGTCCGATGCCTTACCTGACCTTGTGGCCTGATGGCGAGCAGCAGCCTGTGGTGTCAACGCTCAACGCCTATGACGGCTTCATCACCTCGAACATGGCGATTGTGCCGACGACCAACGGTTCCATCGACGCTTACGCCTACGCTCTGACACAGCTGATTCTCGACATTTCCGGCTACTTTGCGCCGTAGGGCGAATCGGTGTTGGGGCAGCGTCCCGAAAACAAGACGGCACGCCTTCCTTATGTTTCGTGTTGCGCGTCCCCACCCTTGTCGTCCGTTGTTGACGACAGGGTGGGTTCTGGCGCGCCTTTTCTCGTTCCCTGAGCGACTTTCCGCAAAGCTACAAAAAGTCGTCGAGCGCAGCGCAATTGGTGCTAACATTCGCTCAATCTACAGCGTTGCAATCGAGCACCAACAAGCAATGATCGCCGCATTATTCCAGCGCCGCCGATCTACCAATTCAAGAGAAGGCAAGTACTTGTTGTAGAGAGCCCATAGCGATCATTGGGAAGGTTTGCCGGGAGGAAGCCATGAACGCCGCGCAGTGTTTGCCGTTGGGGAAAATGAGCCTATCCAGAATGATCTGCGTTGTCTCTTTGCTTTGTCTCGCGACGGCCATTGCCTCGCCCGCGCAAAGCTTCACCAGCCTGTACAGCTTTTGCTCCCAGGCCAATTGTCCTGACGGCAGCGGCCCCAACGGATGGCTGGTGCAAGGCTTTGACGGCAACCTGTACGGCACGACCTCGACCGGGGGAGCCAACGGCTATGGAACGGTCTTCAAGATTACTAGCGCGGGTGCGCTGACTACCCTGCACAGCTTCAACGACACTGACGGCAACGGTCCCTCGGCGTTGATCCTGGCTACCGACGGCAACTTCTACGGGACTACCTCCGAAGGCGGCGGCACAAATTGCGCCCGTGGTTCCAATCTCTGCGGGACGGTCTTCAAGATCACGCCCAGCGGGACGCTGAGCACGCTGCACGTTTTTTGTACCCAATCGAACTGCCCCGACGGCTTCCGTCCCGCGGCCGCGCTGGTGCAGGGGCGCGACGGGAACCTATACGGCACCACGTACCAGGGCGGGGCGGCGAGTCAATGTGAAAATTTTGGCTGTGGCACTGTCTTCAAAATCACCCTGAGCGGCAATCTGACCACGCTGTACACCTTTTGCCCCCAAGGCAACTGCCCCGACGGCGGTCCTGATGGCGCCTTTCCTAACGCGGCCCTGGTGCAAGGTGCGGACGGCAGTTTCTATGGGACCACCTTGGAAGGTGGCTACCTGGGGGGCCGATGTACATTTGGATGCGGTACGGCCTTCAAAGTGACCCCGGGCGGCGCCCTGACCACGCTATACACCTTCCAAGACGGTACCGACGGCCTTGATCCCGGCCAGATCATGCAAGCCCTCGACGGGAACATCTACGGCACAACCGTAAGCACCCTCTTCAAAATGACCCCCGGCGGCAATCTGACCACCATCCATACTTTCGACTTCTCGGACGGATACACTCCGGTGGGCCTGTTGCAAGCTGACGACGGCAATTTCTACGGGACCGCCCAGCAAGGGGGCGGCAGCAGTAACTGCACTTTCGGCTGTGGCACAGTCTTCAAAACCAACCCTGGCGGCGCCATCACGACCCTGCACAGCTTCGACAGTGCCGATGGCGCGGTCCCAATCGGCGGGCTGGTGCAGGGCACCGACGGAAACTTCTACGGAACCACCAGCCAGGGCGGGACGAGCACCAACTGCCAGGGTGGTTGCGGCACGGTCTTCAAGCTGGGTGTGGGACTTCCTCCATTCCTGGAAACGCTGCCCTCCTTCGGCAATCCTGGAGCGCCCGTCACGATCCTCGGGTCGAATCTGACCGGGGCCAACAGCGTCACCTTCAACGGCACGCCGGCAACCTTCAACGTGGTCTCAGGGTCTGAAATCACCACCACCGTTCCCGCCCTCGCGACTACGGGCGTGGTCCAGGCGGCAGTAAACGGCAGCACTTTGGTCACCTTCACGGACTTCCAGGTCACCGGGCCGCTGCAATTCGCTCCCGTAACGCCCTGCCGCCTCGTCGACACGCGCCAGACTCACGACCCCATCCAGGGCGGTACCTCGCGGAACTTCCCCGTGCCGCAGTTGGGCGGCTGCGGCATCCCCACGAAGGCTGCTGCCTATTCCTTGAACGTAACCGTTTCGCCCCATGGGACGTTGGGATATCTGACCATCTGGCCTGAGGGCGAAGTTCAGCCTTACGTTTCCACGATGAACTCGCCCGACGGCCGCATTAAGGCCAACGCCGCCATCGTGCCGTCTGGCGATAACGCGGTCAGCGTGTATGTCAGCGACACCAGCGACGTGATCCTCGACATCGATGGCTACTTCGCATCTTCGGAGCCGCAGACCTATCAGTTCTATCCGCTGACGCCGTGCCGCCTGGTCGACACGCGCGGCGCGGACGGCGATCTCGGTGGCCCGCGCCTGCAGGCGCAAACTCCGCGCAGTTTCCCTGTGCTGGAGAGCTCGTGCATTCCCAGCGGCCTCAATCCGCTGGCGTATTCGCTCAACTTCACGGTCGTTCCCAATCCTTCGGGTCAGCAACTCGGCTATCTGACGGTGTGGCCGACAGGCGAAATGCAGCCCGTCGTCTCGACGCTTAACAATCCCACGGCCACAGTCGTGGCCAACGCTGCGATTGTGCCGGCGGGAACCGGCGGTGCAGTTGAAGTCTATGCGTACAATACGACCGATCTGCTGATCGACATTGACGGCTACTTCGCTGCGCCGGGAACGGGCGGGCTGTCGCTGTATCCCGTCGCGCCTTGTCGCGTACTGGACACGCGCAACAACAACGGCCAGCCCTTCAGCGGCGAGAAGACGGTGAATGTAGTCGGCAGCGCCTGCGCTCCGCCCAGCAACGCAGCGGCCTACGTCTTCAACGCGACCGTGGTGCCGCCGGGCTCGATGCCTTACCTGACATTGTGGCCGGATGGCGAGAAACAGCCGGTAGTCTCGACGCTGAATGCCTACGACGGCTTCATCACGTCGAACATGGCAATTGTGCCGACGACCAACGGTTCCATCGACGCCTACGCCTACGCGCTGACGCAATTGATCCTGGACATCTCCGGCTACTTCGCGCCGTAACGGGGAAGCGGTAACGGGGCTGCATCGCGAGAAAGTCCACGCGCCGTTCCCGGTATGGGAACGGCAAGCCTATTTCTCCGTAATCCACTTGACAGGCCCGCTGCGGTACTGCCATCCTGCCGCCGTCTGCAACACCTGAGCGTAACGGGTGACCAACTTTCTTTAAGGCTACCCGCTCAAATAGTTCTGTCCGCCAGCAGAGCCACAGGGACCCTTCCAAAGAGCCATCGCGACGGGCTGCTACGAGGATTGCCACGGCGACGCCGATGCGTGCGATGTCCCCTCTCGTGTTTTCGCTCCGGCCCCTCACGGCTGCCGTAGCTTCGCCATGGCTGCCGCATTACATCCGAAGATTTCCCATTATGAGACTTGGACTGCCGGCTGCTTTCTTTTTGCGCTCACCAGAAGCTGGAAAGGTCGTTTTATGAAAAAACGCAGCTCCTCGAAAATAATCTGTATCGCCTTCTTATTTTGCGCCGCGGCGGCGATTACTCTGTCCGCACAAAATCTCACCACTCTTGTAAGTTTTGACGGTACCAACGGTGCCGCTCCGGGTGCGTCCCTCATCCAAGCCAAGGATGGGAACCTCTACGGGACAA
>PLBD01000451.1 GCA_003135315.1 Acidobacteriaceae bacterium
AATATGAATCGGTCTACGCATCTGCGGAAGTGAGAATCGTGCAGATGGCCCCCATTGCTAATTAAGCTGCAGCAATTCGGTGAGTTCCGCTGAACTGGAACTCGCGTGATCTACACCGGAATCGAGGTATTGCCATCGAAATTGGATGTGCGCGGGATCTCAGATTTCTTTAAGATGTTAACTGTAACAATGACCACGCCCGCCGTACAAGGGTGTGCTTTTCCCGGAATGCGCCGCCCTGCGTTATCCGGCGTGCGAGGATTGAAAAGGACCGGCGTACACTTGGGCGTTGATCACCATCACTGGACAGCGACTCTCTGCTACGGCATGATCTCCCACACGACGCCGCAGCCCTTGCTGCCGCAAGCACCTCCCGTATTACCGCCGTAATAGCTTGTGCCGTAGAGATTGCCATTCGCGTCGAGCACCGGGCCTCCGTAAGGGGGGTACGCGCCCTCGCCACCATCGCTACTGCTGAAGTCGTGGAGATCGACCAAGATGCAGGTTTCGCTGCAGTTTTTCAGCTCGAATATCCAACCGTCGTTATTGGCGCCGCCATAATCGCACACTCCAAAAAAATCACCGGCTGCGTTCATGGCTACGCCACCATATTGGGCGCACGACGTGTGGAAGGTGTAAAGCATAGAGTAGGTGAACTCTCCGCCTGAGGGTGCAAGTTCGAAAACTACGCCATTTCGATTATCTCCCTGGCCGCCCCCCATCGTTGCCCCATAGAGGTTGCCGGCACCATCTATGATTAAGTCACCGAACGGATTTTCCCCATTCCCCGCGTCGAAGTAAACCAGGACATTCTCCAGCCACCCCCCGTTGGAAGGCATGAGCTGGTAGACCATACCGCAGCCGGGGAAGTCGCAATTTTCTCCGCCTCCGTAGAATGTGGTGCCGTATACATTGCCGGCGGTATCGAGGACCACACCTGCGTCTGGCTGGAACCCGTCAGTACCGCTGCCGAAGTCATGAATGACGCTCTCCGTGTATCCTCCGGCGGAGGGGGTCAGTTCGAACACAGTCCCGCAGCCCCCGGTTAAGCAATCATTGTAGTAACCGCCCCCACTCGTCGTGCCGTAGATGTTTCCAAAGCTGTCGAAGGCTAAATTCTCAACTAGCGGGTATGCCCCATCCGGGGCTCCCGTAAAGGTGTGAAGTACGCTTTCGCTCCAATAGCACAGTATTGCCTTGCATACCGTGAGCGGTGGTCTCAGTTCGAACACTGTCCCGTAGTTGTATTCACCACCCTTCCAAGTTGTGCCATATAAAGCGCTATTTGGGCCGATCCCTACGCCCTCTGGGCTGGCACCATCGCTGCCCCCGGTAAATTCGTACAAGGGACTGAAAATCCAACTTGAATTGACCTGTTTTAGCTTGAAAACCGTGCCAGCATTGCCGTTTCCGCCGTTTGCCGCCGTTCCGTACAGCCCTCCCCCAGGGCCGACCGTTACCCCGGCATAAGGGTTGGCCCCGTCCGCCCTGCCGGTGAAGTTGTGAAGCACGGTGAACGTCTGCGCCTGTGACGCTGGAATTACGCCAATTGCCAACGCAAAAGCGGTCGCCAGTAACAGGGCGATCATTGCGGTGTGCGAGATTGTGGGGGAAAGTGAACTCTGAAACTGTTTGCTCTGCACGGGCTTCTCCTCCTTGCCATGTGGTTCAAATGAAAACTGGCCAAACGGACGAATGCACTCGGATGCTTTAGCACCCGCCACGATTTCACGCCTGCGGGGTGTGGTTTGTCAGTGACCGCTGCCGCTTCCCAACGTGATGGCCGGAAGGGCAGGGTCTGGCGCTGTCATAACGCCGGTCTAGCGCCTTTTAGGCGCGGGCGCCTTCGCCTCTTCGCGCTCGAGGACTTCCTTCGCACGAAACTTAGCGATCCGATCGATAAGCCTGACGGGAACCGGCGCGGAAAGTGGGAACCGGATCGTGCCCTTATCTACCTCGTACGGTGCAAGTTCGTGCTTGAATGCGGCGACCACGCTATCGGTAGCGGCGTAGAGGGCATAGTGTTGCTTCCATCCGGCGAAGTAGAGCACGCGGCCGCCCCGCAGTTTGTACGTGGGCATCTTATAAGAGATCACTTCTTCGGCTTCAGGCACCGCCTTGCGGATGGTGCTTCGCACGCGCTTCAGTGCTTCCCGGAGTGCCTCGGGCTGCGCAGAGATGTACTCGTCCACGGACTTGTAGTCGTTGTTTGCAACCATACCTTGGCTTTCGCGGCGCAGACTACGGGTACTGTTGTATCATGTGCGCCGCCGCCCCGGAATGCGCGGAGCTATCGCATAGTAGAGTTGCACCAGGACGATGAACCCGATACTCCAATACGTATTCAGGAAGACGCACAGCAGCGCTCCAAGGGCATACAGCGACTGCCCCATCACGATGCGGCGCTTGATGGCCGCCTGAATCTCTGCCGGCAGGTCCGGTTTCACCAGCCCCGCCCCCAGCGCGCATACCCAACTCAAGTACAGCGTGGCTCCCAGCAGCGCAATGTTCAGCCAATAGACAAGCAGCGCGGAACGGTACCTGACGAACTCCGCCAGCAGCGCCGTCGAGAAGGGCGTGATCGAAACCAGGAACAGGAATGCCAGGTGGATCCACGACAGGCTGCGATCGGAGCGCGCCAGGTGATTCAGTTGGGTCTGCTGTCCGACCCAGAAGATCCCCAGTGTCAGGAAGCTCATCATGTACATGACGAGCCGTGGCGACAGCGCCACCAGGGCGCGCCAAAGGTCGCGTTCGCTGTGCACCGCTTCCGCCGCGGGCGCGCGCAGGTCCAGGACGAGCAACGTCATCGCCACGGCGAAGATGCCATCGCTCAACGCCGCCAGCCGTTCCACGCTTTGCCCGGCGATCTGGTTATAGGACGTTGTCACGGAGCCATACCTTCTTTGTCAGGATATCCTTAGATCGCTGCCGGTAGTTCAACGTCGCATCTTCCTGACGCGGGTAGGCGTACGTTCTCCCTATTCATCGACAAGCCCTTCCATGCTATTTATCTATAGGTAAATAACACTTTAATGCCGCGGAGATTCCCGGAGCCGAAGGTTCCCTTCCCGCCGCTTACAAGCTGCCTGCACCGCACGTCAACATATGCAAAATGCATGATTGCCGCAGGGTTATTCAGTAACTTTGGGGAATGTGACTTTCGTTCGAGAAAGCTTGATCTGCCATGCCCAGATTCGCGGCGAACCGAGCTATAGTGACAGCCTGTCCCGGCATCTTGCCTAAGCCGAGCGGAAAAGACGAATGCCGGCCTGGTTTCAGTTTGACGGAGGTGGTGGATCAACCTTCGACCTAGGTGCGAAAAATAGTGGCGTTCCTGCGGGAAAATACTTGCATCTATAAGGTTGCCGACATAAAATGTTTTGGATTGCAGCTTCCTTTTTCGGAATTCCGTTACGTTCGGCTATTCGGATAATTTCCGTTCCGGCGTGCGGCTGATGAAGGGGATGCATGAGAGTCGTTATAACTGCTGGCCGCCGCGCTCCTGGGATCGTCCGTTAATCAGTACGAGGCACTAAGGGGAGCGCGTTTCTACCGCTGGCAGAGGTCCTTGGATTATTTCTAGCTCCCGGGAAGTGATGCATGCTTCGGAGCGATTCGGCCTAATATCGCGGGGTTGAGAATTCCACGGCGGGCGGCTGGTTGCCCTCTGTTGGCCTATGCTGACAGGCCGATGTGATTCGAACGGTAGCAGCGCCGGCGCGGTGAGTTTTCCCCACGCGGCAAGTAAGGCGAGGAGGTCCTAACGAGATGAGAAAAAGAAACGATTCCGGTCAAGCGTTCATAGAGTTTGCGCTCTGCCTGTCGATTTTCCTTGTTCTGCTGATGGGAACCATCGAGTTTGGATTTATGTTCTCTACGAAGGTTACCCTGCAGAACGCTGTGCGGCAGGCGGGACGCTACGCCATCACCGGGCAATGCGTGGGCGGGGTCGGCTCGTGCACTGAATCCAGGTACAACTCAATCATCTCGGTTATCGAAAGCGCCTCGGACGGCCTCATCAACAGCAATAACGTCTGCGTCGTCAGCATAACGTGTTCCAATATCAGCGGGGGATGCCCCGTACAATCTGGGGGCGCTGGTGGGCCGGGTGACCTGATCACCATTACCATCACCTACCCTTATCATTTCTTGACCGGACCCATTTCGAGGTTTTTTAAGAGCGGGTACACCATCACGGTAGGTGGTTCTTTCACCAATGAAATGTTTCCACCGAGCCAGAGTTAGGGGGCGTATGACGACAAAGATGAATAGAGAAGAGTCGGGCCAGGCGCTGATCGAATTGTCGTTCGCGTTAGTCATCCTGTGTGTCTTCGTCTTTGGCATCATTGACTTCGGTCGGGCCATCTACGACGTCCAAGTCATGAAAAACCTGGTCGGCGAGGGTTCCAGCATGGCTTCCCGGCAAGGCCTTCCAAGTCTTGGGAACACAGCCACAACGGTGGCTGCGGACGCGGGACGGGACCTGAACATGAGCACGGCGGGATGCGTCATAGTCACCCAGGTTTCCAACATGGGATCAGGGTCTATCCAGGTCACTGGCCAGGCTTCCAGCGGTGGGATCTCCGGGACCGCCGCGTGCAGAAGTAAAGTAGGCTGCGTCTCAGGCACATCAGGCTGCGGGAGCTCGAACGCTACCGTCCCCTCTGCGGTAACTAACGCGCTGACAACGGAAGGCACGAATTCGGCCATTTATGTGACTGAGATCTACTACAATTTCCAGACCATCACGCCCGTAACGGCCCTGCTAGGCAGTAGCGTGATGCCGTCTCAGTTTTACGCCGTGGCGTATTACTAAGCGAGAGGTTTGATATGCGCAAATCGAGTATTGGCAAAAGCGATCAAGGCCAGACCATAGTCATTTACGCTCTCATTGTGCCCATCCTGATTCTGTTTACGGGATTGGCCATCGACGCGGGAATCCTTTACGTCACCAAGGCCAAACTCTCCACGGCGGTGGATGGCGCAACTCTCACCGGCATGAAGAACTTGCCGTCAGGACACACGACTGCTGCGGCCCTGGCCGCCGATATTTTTGACGCCAATTACGGCCCCAATCCGCCGACGCCGAGCATTACGTTTCCTGTCGATCAATACGGCGACCAGCAGGTCCAGGTGACGGCCACGGCTCAAGTGCACACCCTCTTTATGCGCTACCTCTCGCAGTGGCGGGACGTACCGGTGGTTGACACCGCGGTGGCAACTCGCGGCAAACTCGTAATGTCCATCGTGCTGGACCGCTCCGGCTCAATGACCTCCGATGGCGGCGAAACGGCGCTGGTATCGGCCGTCCCAACGTTCGTCAGCATGTTCGATAACACGACCGACGAGGTTGCGCTGCTTAGCTTCTCCTCCAACGCGCGCATTGACGTTCCTATCGGCTACAACTTCACGACCCCGATTTCCAATGCTGTCTCCAGCATGGTGTTCACCGGCGGGACGTTCGGCACGGGAGCAGGCACCAGAGCAATTCAAAGTGCAACCATGGGCGCCCCTATGTCGATGGCCGACGCCCAGAACAATAGCGTTACCGTTAATCCGGGGCAGAACGTAATTAGAGTTCTGGTGTATTTCACTGACGGCTTGATGAATGCCTCGCAGGACACTTTCTATTGCGGGCCCTCGGCCCCGAATACGCTTCTCAATTACGGAGGATACGACTCAGGGACCACGGTCAGCTTCCTGGATCCTACCTGCAGCCCATCTGCAACCGGCACCGGTTGCACGAATGAGTCGGGCCATATAAGTATCCTGGACACTTGCAACAACGGCTGCTCGTCAAGTACTGGCTTCAAGTACGACGCCGCCGGCGACATCTGCAAGAATGCCAGCGGGGGAAATGTAACCACGTTTCTTTCTCAGCAAACCGGGCTGCAGACGGCCTTTACGCGGGCCAATGTCACGGCTGAAACCCAGTACCGGGCCATTCAGACCGCCTATGCAATGCGTACTGAGACCGTTCCCACATATATTTTCACCATGGGCTTGAGCACCAGCGTTGACCCAAGCACGGCGGCTTTCCTGGCACAACTTGCCAATGACCCTAACTATCCGGCTACGTTCATTCCAGGCCAGCCGGCAGGAGAGTTTTTCTGGATTCCCAACTGTCCCGGGGCGACCTGTACCGCTGACCTGACCACCGCATTCCAGACGATCGCGTCCAGAGTTCTCTTGCGGTTAACGCAGTAGCCTCAACGGCCGCTTTGCAAGGGCGCAGCTTCGGCTGCGCCCTTATTCTTGCCATCACACGGGACGACGACGGCCAGGCTCCTCCTCCGAACCCCGGCTCAAGGCTTGCCGCTAAAGTGACAGAATGATACAATAGTGTCATACTTACTGGAGTGTGACATGGAACGTGAGACCCGAATGCGGGTGAACGAGAACGGCCGAATTGTCATTCCCGCAGCCTTTCGTAAGGCGCTCGGCATAGAAGTTGGAGATGAAGTCGTGTTGCGGGTTCAGGACGACGAACTGCGCATCACCACCCAGCAGCGCCGCATCCAGCGCGCGCAGCAAAGGGCACGCACGTATCTCAAGCCCGGCACTTCCCTGGTTGAGGAACTGCTCGCGGAACGCCGTGAGGCAGCCAGGAATGAATAGCGTCGTGCTGGATGCTTCGGCGATCCTTGCCATCATTAACCAGGAACCGGGGGTGGACAAGCTGACCCCTGAGCTGCTGGCGAATGCAATATGCAGCACCGTCAACCTCGCCGAAGTGCAAGCCAAGCTGGTGGGCCGGGGATGGTCCCCGGACGAGGCCTGGGAGGACGCGACCAGTCCTGTTCGAGAGGCCGTGCCATTTCTTGAGGAACACGCGAAGATCGCCGGCAGTCTGGTTGCCCTGACGCGACACCTCGGTCTCTCCCTGGGCGACCGCGCTTGTATCGCTCTCGGCATCTCGCGCAAAACGCCCATCTACACTGCCGAGAAAGTCTGGAGCAAACTGAAGCTGGGCGTCCGGGTCCACGTCATCCGCTGAAATCGTGGTCGCTCAGCAGGGCCCCACCCAAACCGGTCTTGCTTGGGACCGACGGTTGCGGTGCCGCCCACGTGTCACGCTTTTCGAGCGAGGCAGTCTGCGGGGGTCAGAATTGCGATACCACGAAACGGATGTAAGTCCTGCAGGTCTCGATCTCCGGTGACAAGGACATCGGCGCGCCCGTTCACCGCCGCCTCCAGGAACTTGTCGTCCTTGGGATCACGCGACGCCCGAACCGGCTGTTCAACCTCAACAATCTCCACGAGCGGGGGACAGCCGAAGCAGCAGCGAATCACGCCGCTCGCGTGACACATAACGGTCGAACTTCGGCTCGAGCAGCTTGGTCATCAACTCGCGAAGCGTTTCGAAAGTAGCGACCATCTTGTCGCGCCGGATGGCGAGTTCCAAAGCTTGGGCCGGAGTGGAGGTTGTTGACAGGAGCCCGCTGATCAGAACGTTAGTATCGAAGACAACCCGCTCAGACTCCATTGTGGGTCAGCAGATCCGTCAGCCGTTCGTCGGTTAGTCCATTCGCCGTAGCCTGGGCGGCGACTTCGCTTCTAATATCCAGGAATGCCTGCGCATTCCCTGTCCGCAGGCGCTCATACTCCGACATCGACATCACGACCGCGACGTCCCGGTCTTCGCTTTGGATGACGACGGGCGCGCGCTGCGCCGCGTCAAGGACCGAGCTAAACCGATTGCCTGCTTCCGCGGCTGCAATGGTCTTCATAAGGACACGCCGTACCTCAGCGGTATCTTCTTATTCTAGCTCCACGTTGAGACATTTACGCGCTATTTACTGCACCAGCGTTCCCGTCTCCCCGGCGCCGTTCTCCGCGGCTTCTTCCGGCGGGATGACCGACGCGGCCGCCAGGCGGTCGCCTTCTTCCAGGTGCAGCAGGCGCACGCCCTGCGTGGAGCGTCCGCACTCGCGAATGTTCTTGCTGTCGATGCGGATGATCTTGCCGAACTGGCTGATCACCATCAGCTCCGACTGCTCATTCACCAGCATGATGGAGACGACCTTGCCGTTGCGCGCCGTGGTCTTCACGTTGATCACACCCTTGCCGCCGCGCGATTGCAGACGGTACTCGTCCACGTCGGTGCGCTTGCCGTAGCCTTGCTCGGTGACCGAGAGGATCAGGCTCGCTTCCTGGTCGTCGGTGCCTTTCGTCTTCTTACGCTCCTTGGGCGTAACCGCCATGCCGACAATGTAGTCGCCGCGCTCCAGGTCCATGCCCCAGACTCCATAGGCGCCGCGACCCATCGCGCGAACGTTTTCCTCGTCGAAGCGAATTGCCTTTCCGTCGTGGGTGGCGAGGAAAATGATCTGGTTGCCATCGGTGCAACGCGCGGCAACCAATTCGTCTTCGTTCTCAATGCCGATGGCGTTCAGCCCAACCGACCGCACATTGCTGTAGTCCTTCAGGGGCGTCTTTTTCACCAGGCCGTTGCGGGTTGTGAAGAACACAAACTTGCCTTCCTCTTCCAGATCGCGTACGGCCAGCATGGCGCGCACGCTTTCGCCCGGTTGCAGAGAGACGAGGTTCGCAATCGCTTTGCCCTTCCCGGCAGCGCCCAGTTCCGGCACTTCGTACACCTTCAGCCAGTACAGACGGCCGGTATTCGTGAACACCAGGATGTAATCGTGCGTCGAGGCAACGAAGAGGTTCTCGACGAAATCCTCCTCGCGCGTGCTCATGCCTTTGCGCCCGGTGCCGCCGCGGCGCTGCTGGCGATAGGTCGAGATCGGCGTGCGCTTCAGGTAGCCGGAGTGGCTTACCGTCACCGCAACCTGCTCGTCGGCAATCAGGTCTTCCAGATTGATCTCGGCGGCCTCGTCCTGGATCTGGGTGCGGCGTTCGTCGCCGTACTTCTTCTTGACCTCTTCCAGTTCTTTGACGATAACGCTGCGCAGCTTCTTCTCGCTGCCGAGAATGGCTTCGTACTCGGCAATACGCCCGCGAACCTCGGCCAGTTCCTTCACGATTTCGTCGATCGACAGCCGCGTCAGGCGGTGGAGTTGCAATTCCAGGATGGCGTCGGCTTGCAGCGTGTCAAACGGAGTCGTCAGCGTAGTCGGCGTCACGCCCTTGAGAGTCGCCGTCTTCGCCGACTTTCCTTCCGACACGCTCACCGTCTTGCCGGTAAAGTAGTCAACCAGGTTGATGCGGGCATCGGCGCGATTCTCGCTGCCGCGAATAATGCGGATCACATCGTCGACGCGGTCCAGAGCGACCTGGTAGCCCTCGAGAACGTGCTCGCGCTCGCGCGCCTTCATCAGCAAATAGGCGGTGCGGCGCCGCACCACGTCGATGCGGTGATCGACGAAGTGCTGGAGGGCCTGCACCAGTCCCATCTCCTTGGGCTGGTTATTGACCACGGCCAGGAAGATCATGCTGAAGCTTTCCTGCATCGAGGTGTGCTTGAAGAGCTGGTTGAGCACGATCTGCGGCTCGCAGCCGCGCTTCAGCTCGATGACGATCCTCATGCCGTCGCGATCGCT
>PLBD01000309.1 GCA_003135315.1 Acidobacteriaceae bacterium
GACCAGATGCCGGAGCCGAAATGGGTGATCTCGATGGGCGCGTGCGCGACCTCGGGCGGCGTGTTCAACAATTACGCGCTGGTGCAGGGCGTGAATCAGTGGATCCCCGTGGATGTGTATGTGCCGGGATGCCCCCCGCGCCCGGAGCAGTTGATCTACGCGATCATGCTTCTTCAGGAGAAGATCAAGAACGATCGGGGATCGTTTAAGCGCGCCTTGAATCTGGAAACGGCGTAACTCAGTAAATTGGATTTTGGAAAAGCCCGCCTTTCGAAAAGGCGGGCTTTCGCGTTTCTACCGAGGAGATGCCCAGCTGACCGCTAATAGAGTGTGCCGGCGGGCAACATGTCCTGGATTGGCGTGCTGTAGATCACGCTTCCCTGGTTTACGAGCGCTTGCTGAAGTGAATACGCCGGGCCGGTTGCCGAGTTCAGGAATGGCGCAAGTGCGTCTTCGGCTGAGTTAGGGCCATTGGCCAGACTCGTCAGCCCATCCGTCTGTTCGTAAGCTTTCTGGTTAGCCGGATTTGTATTTCCGATCACGCGGCCCAGCACCCGATGTTCGGCTTCCACGCTGCAAATGGAAGCTGCGACCTTGGCGAAATACTCCAGCTGGTCCGAGGTATAACCTGTCGCTCCATTCACCGCCAGCACCGCGAACTCCTGCACGGCTGTGAGGTATGCGCCGATAAAGGCATTCTCCAGCGCATCCAGCAGTGCCAGGAACGGCCCAAGGGTGTCGAAAGTACCGGTAGGAAAATAGAAGGTCTGGTAGGGATCCTGCTGGGACGAGCCAAGTCCAAGCAAAGTGCGCATCAGATCGGCATGATCAATCTCCTCGGAGAAAGCAGCCTGCAGATAGGCGACATTTCCAGCGTTGGAATCGGTGGGATTGAGGTGATGGGGAGAGCCGCCCGGGCCGGCCAGGTTGGGGTCCATAATGACCGGGCCGACAAGGGCGTTGTAGTAAAAGGTTGTGGCCAGATCTTCAGCGACCAGAGCCGCGGTGAAAATGTCACTGGGAGTATCGTGAATGGTCGTGGGAGTTTTGCGGCTGCCGTCCATGGCAAGCTTGTTTTGCGCGAGCGGGCTCTGCGCGACCAGCGAACTCAAGCTGCCGCCGACCAAGGTGGCAGATGCAATTCCCAGTCCTGCCATTCCCGTGCCTTTCAGGAATTTACGCCGATTGAGGGCCTTGGTTGCGAGCGTTGGGATATCAGACAAATCCATGGGGTGATCTCCTCGATTGCAGGAATAGGAAGCGCGCGCCGCGATGACGTAGCCATCCACGCCGAACACGGCCGTAATCTTCCACCCTGTTTACGGTCAGGCAGGAATCTTGGATTGTCGGGAAAGAGGAAATATCTTGATCCGCGACCGCGGATCAGTTCTTGGAGCTTCAACCGGCACGGAAGTCGCGCACGTCCTCGTGTTTGCGCCAGAGAACGGCGGGAGGCTGCTGACGAAGTGCGGCCAGCTTTTCGTTAACGGCTTCGACGTCCGCCTTCGACCAGCTGACTGAAGATACCTCGATGTTCCCGCTCGGCTCGATATAAAACAGGGTAGGAACGTTGGTGATCCCGTAGGCGTTCGACACGGCATAGTCCTTGGGATCGTCGAGCGCGACGGGGAAGGTGACGCCGTATTCCTTCATGAACGAAGCGGTATCGCGAGCGTTATCCTGGGAAATGCCGAGCACTGTGACGCTGGCATCGCGGTTCGCCTGGTACATGCGCTCGAAAAACGGAAACGCATATTGGCACACGGGACAGCTCACCTTGAAGAACGCCAGTACGACTGGTCCCTTCTCGAGCGCCTCTCGCAAGGACACGTGCTTGCCATCAACTGTGGGAAGCGAAAACTCCGGTGCGCGGACGCCTGCTGTCAATGTAACCACTCTCTGAAACCTCCGAAAAAATCTACTCAATGACATATAGATTCACCCGCGCTGTCCTTGGACGCAAGCGACAATCGGCGCAGGACTTTGCGCGTCAAGCCTGTCAGAGGCAGGCGCTCGCACTGCCGGTGAGTGAACCACTGCCCATTCGTTGCGAAATCGTGCAACTGATCGGGCGAGGCAGTGAAAACGGCTACCCGGTAGTCCGTGTCGGTGATGGAGTGGCGAACTTGCAGAAGTGGCGCGTCTCCGTTCGTCACGCCAGGAGCCAGCGCCGGCAGCTCCCACATGCCGGCCATCAGCGAGGCGTTGGCTGGCCGCTGGACGAGGAGGACGGAAGAATCTCTCCGCGCAAGAGCGTAACTGATAGCCGTGCGCTTCCTGGCGGCTTGCCGGCGTGGTTGTTCGGCTCCGCGAGACTTACAAAATGTGTTCAGCGGACACCGCAGGCACTGCGGCGCCCGAGGGGTACAGATGGTCGCGCCCAGTTCCATCATCGCCTGATTGAAATCGCCCGGGCGTTCGCGATCGAGCAAGATGTCGGCTCGTTGCCAGGATGTTTGCTTCGTATGCAGCTGTCCGTAGAGCCGTTGGAGCACGCGTTCGACGTTACCATCCAGCACAGCGACTGCCTCGCCAAAGGAGATGCTGGCGATGGCGGCCGCGGTGTAACGGCCGATGCCAGGAAGATCCGACCAGTCCTCCGCAGTCCGCGGAAATTTCCCGCGCCGCTCGCGCGCAATCAATTTGGCGGCTTGGTGCAGTCGTCTGGCGCGATGGTAGTAACCGAGCCCACTCCATATGGCGAGAACGGAAGATTCGCGAGCGGCTGCCAGCGCCTTGACTGTCGGAAACCGGCGCAGGAAGCGGGCATAGTGGTCGAGTACCGCGGCTACTCGCGTCTGCTGCAGCATGATTTCGGAAACCCAGACAGAATAAGGGTTGCGATTGCGACGCCACGGCAAATCACGGCGATTGGCGTCATACCAGCGCAGCAAAACGCGACGAAGGGAGCGAAGTTGGGCTGCGGTCATGCAGCCGCGATTGTACTGCGCAGAAGCGCAGTTTTCCCAGATCCTCAACCGAACTGATGCTGGCAACGACCTCGCCACCAGCGGCAAGGTACAATCGTTCGCCGTGCGAAACACAAGGAGGAGTTGAGCATGAACAACCACAGCGTACGCTTCGCTGTCGATCTCGCCATTCACGAAGGAAAGTTTGATGAATTTCAGGAACTAGCGCACAGGATGATTGCTGTCACCGATAAGGAGCCCGGGGCCCTTAGCTACGATTGGTGTTTGAGTAGCGACCGCAGCCGGTGCCGGATTCTGGAAACCTACGCCGATGCGAATGCCGTGCTGGCGCACCTGGCGGGGCCGGCGGTGCAGGAATTTGTGCCCAAGATGCTCGCCATGTCGAGCCTAAGCCGCTTTGAGGTTTATGGGGACCCCGGACCGGAGGCGTCAAGAATGCTCTCAGGCTTTGGGGCCGAGATATTCGAACTCTGGCAGGGACTCGGCCGCTGATCCCGCATCGCCCGAAGGGATGACTCAATGCGCTTTTGCGACCTGGTGCACTCGGGGAAGGGGCCATCGCACTCATGGTCAACTGCTTTATTCTTGCGGAGGACGCTTAAATGACTCGTTACGCACGGATTGTTGGTGCCGCTACGTGTTGCCTGGTGCTTGTGTGGGTCGCGGAAGCCTGGCAGACGCCGGCGGCGAAGCCGGCACCAATGGACGGGTCTCATGCTGTAAGCATCACCGATGAAGACAACGGCAAGGATATCGATCTGACATCTGGCGGCACGCTGATCGTGAAGCTGAAGAGCAATCCTTCGACGGGGTACAGTTGGGTGGTCGCCGGCGATCCGTCTCCGTTGAAGCTGGTGAAGACTGCCTATCGAAGGAACACGGCATCCTCGAAGGCGGCAGGTGCTCCAGGAGTGCAGGTATTGCAGTTCAGCGCGGGCTCGGCTGGGATCGCGACCCTCCAAGTCATCTACCGGCGTGCGTGGGAATATAACGTGCCGCCGGCGAAGACGTTTGGCGTCAGGGTCAAGGTTCGCTAATGGTAGTTTCAAAGTTGTTGCAACAATTCTCGCAAATGATGCAAGAACGCCAGTTTAGGCCGTGTTTTCTGGCTTCCCAAAAACGTTCACAGATCACAAACGGGTGTGACATTGGACGTTGCCTGTGGGGGTGGAGGAGTTAGAATAGAGTTGGAATTGAAAATGATTTTCAACTTCATATTCGGCCGTCATAAGAAAGAGCCTCAAGCCCAAGCCAGCGCCCTGGCCGACCTGCATGTCGGCGAGAGCGCCATTCTCTCCGATCTCGAATTGTCTCCCCCCATCGCCGAGCATCTGATGAACCTGGGGTTTGTTCCCGGTCTGGTGGTGAAGGTGCTGCGCAGCGGCCCCGGCGGCGATCCCCGCGTTTATCGGGTGGATGGTACCGAAGTTGCCATGCGCCGCGATCTCTCGCGTCACATTCACGTGGAGTTGATTGGCGCTCCCGCGTTTGGAGACTGATCGATGGGAGCCTCGACCATGAGTTGTCACCCGGTGGCGCCGCCCCGGGATGAAGCTCTCGGTTCCTCGTATCGCACGATCGCGGTTGTCGGTCCTCCCAACTCGGGCAAGACCACTCTGTTTAACCGCCTCACTAAGTTGCGTCAGAAAGTCGGCAACTTCCCCGGCGTCACTGTCGAACACCATACCGGCTACCTGCGCGATGCCAATGGGGAAGAGATCGCGCTGATCGATCTTCCCGGTGTCTACAGCCTGACGCCGAAATCCGAAGACGAAAAAGTAGCGATCGATGTTTTGACCGGGCAGATGCCGGGAACCGCTCGCCCGGATGCGGTCATTCTGGTTCTCAATTCGACTAACCTGCATACCCACCTGGTGCTGGCGGCGCGCGTTATCGCGCTGGGCATTCCCACGCTGGTGCTGCTGAACATGGCCGATGAGCTGCGCAAGCAGGGCGGCCACGTCGACGTGCTTTCGCTGGCGCGTGAGTTGGGAACTCCGGTGGCATTGAGCAGCGCCGCTACAGGCGAGGGGATGGTCGCGGTGCAGAACTTCCTGTCGTCCGCCGCGGTCAGCCCGGAACCCTTGGAACTGCCGGTTGTGGGAAGCACGCGAGGCTATCGCGAATGGGCGGTGCGGGTGGGAACCAACGCGGGATACCGCCGTCCCGCCACTCCGGTTTGGACAGCCCGCCTCGACTCGATTTTTCTGCATCGCGTGTGGGGCCCGATCATCTTCGCGCTCGTGGTGATCGGCGTATTTCAAACCATATTCGCTCTCGGCCAACCGCTGTCGAACCTGCTGCAGAAATTTCTCGACACCACGGGAGCACAACTGGGCGCTCACCTGCCGGCGGGGATGTTCCAGTCGCTCATCATCAACGGCGTGTGGAAGGGCACTGGGTCGGTACTGGTCTTTCTGCCGCAGATTTTGCTGCTGTTCCTGGTAATCGGCATTCTGGAGGATTCGGGATACTTATCCCGTGCCGCAGTGATCGCCGACCGCACCATGTCGCGCGTGGGTCTGAACGGAAAGAGTTTTATTCCCCTGCTTTCCGCCTACGCCTGCGCGGTGCCGGCCATCATGGCGACGCGGACTATCGAGAGCAAACGCGACCGCATCGCCACCATTTTGATTGCCCCGTTTATGACGTGCTCGGCACGCCTGCCCGTGTACACCATGGTGATTGCGGCATTTCTGCCGGCGCGTCCGCTGCTGGGCGTGTTTCTCGGCACGCGTGCGGCGGCCATGCTGGGTTTGTATGTTCTCGGTTTTCTGATGGCCGTGCTTACGGCCCGGCTGCTGAAGTCCACCATCCTCAAAAGCAAAGACGCTCCGTTCATTCTGGAGATGCCGCCCTATCGCTGGCCTATGCCCGCGTCGCTGGCGTTACGGGTGATCGATCGCGGCAAGGCGTTCCTGTATCGCGCGGGGACGGTGATCATGCTGGTTTCACTGCTCCTGTGGGCGGCCACAAACTTCCCCATGCACCACGGCCAGCCACCTGAGATCCAGAACAGCGTCGTCGCTCAGCTAGGACATGCGATCGAACCGGTGATTCGTCCGCTCGGCTTCGACTGGAAGATCGGCGTCGGCCTGCTGACCTCGCTAGCGGCGCGCGAAGTCATCATCGCTACCCTGGGCACGCTCAATGGACTCGATCCCCAATCGCATGCCGCGGGCTTGCAAGCCGCATTGCGTCAGGAACTGACGCCGGCTGGCGCAGTCGCCCTGCTAATCTTCTTCGCCTTCGCCATGCAGTGCATGTCGACCATTGCCGTGGTGCGCCGCGAAACCAACGGCTGGAAGTGGCCGGCGCTGCAGTTCATCTACATGACCGTCATGGCCTACGTCGCTGCCTTCGCCGCTTACAACATCGTCGGACATTTCGTACGCTGAAGCGCTAACCGACGAGTTCCTTCACCATCCCCGGCAGCACTTCACCCGCCTTGCCCAGCACCACAGCATCAAAGAAGGCACGATTAGCAGGTTCCTCGGGGCCGACGTAAATTGCTTTCGCCCGGTTCATGCGCGCCATACGCACGAAACTGGCAGCGGGCTCGACTACTCCTGAGGTCCCGACCGTCAGCAAGACAGAACATATTCTCAACTGCTCGAAGATGCGGTCCATGGAATACGGGACTTCTCCGAACCAGCACACGTGCGGCCGCATCATGGCTCCGCATTGCGGACAGGTGGGAATCTCCGCCCGCTGCATGTACAGGCGTTCATCAGCGAAAGGCTTGGTGCGACAGCTCTCCCGCGAGCAGCGGGTTTGCATCAGCCGTCCATGCATGTGCACAAGGCGCTGGGAGCCGGCCTGTTCATGCAGAGAGTCGACATTTTGCGTGCAGAGGAAGAACCGTTCTCCCAGCGCCTGCTCCAGCTTAGCCAGCGCGAAGTGCGCAGCGTTGGCCATAACAGTTGCATGCCGCTTACGCCGCTCGGAGTAAAACTGCCAGATCATCTCCGGATTGGCGCGGAAGGCTTCCGGCGTCGCGACATCCTGCACGCGGTAGCCACGCCAAAGTCCATCGGCGCCGCGAAAGGTCGGCAGGCCGCTTTCGGCACTCACGCCAGCGCCGGTGAGTACGAAGACGCGGTCATGCGAGGACAGCGGCTGAATCATAGCGATCTCCGAGCGAGGGTGCTAGCCGCCGGGCCGAATAAGGCACGGCAGCGACGCTCTGCTCGGCCAGCACTTGGACACTATATACTGAAAGGTCCGGTGACTACCGTCGCCGTTCACGCGGCGAGTGCATCCGCCCGGCCGGCAGGGAATCTTTAACTATTACTTTTTGAGTCACGCCTCATCTGCCCGCAGGGGCAGGTTGAGGCCGAGGAGCTATCGATCTCTTGTCTACTGTAATGATGAACGTTGAAAGCGAGAAGCAGGAGCGCGTAATGGACGCGTTTCGCCGCTGGGGATACCTTCAGGCCAACCTCGATCCGCTGGGGCACTTCGCCCCACTGGCCCATGCCGAACTGGACATCTCCGGCGATGTGGCCGACGCAGCGCGACGGGTTTACAGCGGCAGCATCGGCGTCGAGTTTATGCATATTGCCGATCCGGAGCGCCGCCAATGGATTCAGGAGCGCATGGAGTCCGAGCAGGCGGAGAAGGTCGACCGCTCCCGTATTTTGGACCAACTGGTGCGCGCGGACGTTTTCGAGCAGACAATCCACTCGCGCTACATCGGCACGAAGCGCTACTCACTGGAAGGGAACGCCGCGCTGATTCCCTTGCTGGACGAGATCCTGAATTCGGCAACGGGATACGGGGCCGAGCAGGCGGTGCTGGCCATGAGCCATCGCGGGCGCCTGAACGTGATCATCAACATCGTGAGCCGTCCGGCGGCAGAGATTTTCGCCGGCTTTGAGGACGTCGATCCGCGCAGTGTGCTGGGCGGTGGCGACGTCAAGTACCACATCGGGGCGACCGGCATTTACACGGGAGTCAGCGGGCACCCGGTGCGCATTCACCTGGTCTCCAATCCCAGCCACCTGGAAGCGGTTGACCCGGTGGCCCTGGGCCGTGCGCGCGCCAAGCAGACCCGGATGGGACGGGACGGAAAAGCTCGCGTGCTGCCGGTTCTGATGCACGGCGATTCCGCATTTGCGGGGCAGGGAATCACGGCGGAGACTCTGAACCTTGCCAATCTGCGCGGCTACACCGTAGGCGGAACGGTACACATTATCGTCAACAACCTGATCGGATTTACCACGAATCCCAGCGACGCCTATTCCGGGCGATTCTCGTCGGACCTGGCAAAACGCCTGCCGATTCCCATTTTCCACGTCAATGGCGAGGATGTGGATGCGGTGGTACGTGCCGGCCGCATGGCGCTCGAGTACCGCTATGAGTTCGGTTCCGACGTGCTCGTAGACTTGATTGGCTTCCGGCGGCATGGTCACTCCGAAGTAGACGACCCCACCATCACTCAGCCCATCCTCTATCGCAAGATAAAAGACCATCCCATGCTCTATCAGATCTACGCCAAGAACGTGGGTCTTGATGCCCAGCCCTTTGTGGAGAAGTTTCAAGCCGAGCTCGATGCCGCCGAGAAGGCCGGCAAGAGCATGGTGAAGAAGCCGCCGATGCGGCAAATGCCGAGCTATTGGGCGCCGTTTCATGGAGGTCCTTACAATCCGGAGGATGAAGTCGATACCGGACTCTCTGCGGAGAAATTGCACGAAATAACTAACCAGTTAGTTAAATATCCCGAGGACTTCCATATCCATCCCAAGGTGCAAAAACTGCTGGAGCAGCGCCGCGAGATGGGCTACGGCAAGCGTCCCGTGGATTTCGGAATGGCTGAGGCGCTGGCATTCGGGTCGCTGGCTCTGGAAGGCACACCGATTCGGCTGAGCGGTCAGGATAGCCGCCGCGGCACCTTCAACCAGCGGCATTCGGTCCTCATCGACATAATCGATGAGAAGGAGTACGTGCCGCTTTGCCATCTCGGGCCGGGTCAGGCGCGAGTGGAGATTTACAATTCGGAGCTGTCGGAGGCCGGCGTCCTGGGTTTCGAGTACGGGTTTACGCGCGACTATCCCGAGGCGCTGGTGGCGTGGGAAGCGCAATTCGGCGATTTTGCCAATGGCGCGCAGATCATCATCGACCAGTTCATCGCCTCCGGCGAAGACAAGTGGGACCTGCTGACCGGACTGGTGATGCTGTTGCCCCACGGTCACGAAGGCCAGGGCCCGGAGCACTCCAGTGCCCGCATCGAGCGCTATCTGCAGCTCTGTGCGCGTGACAACATGCAGATATGCCAGCCTTCGACGGCGGCACAATATTTCCACCTTTTGCGGCGGCAAGCCCTGCGCAAGTGGCGCAAGCCGCTCATCTGTTTTACGCCGAAGAGCATGCTGAGGCACCCTGAGGCCCTATCGCCGCTCTCCGAGTTGGAACGGCCGCGTTTCCTGAACATCATTCCCGATGAGACCGCGCTGGACGCAAAACGCGTGCTGCTGTGTACCGGCAAGATCGCGCTGGAACTGCGGATGGAACGCAGGAAGCTGAAATACCCTGGGCCCGCGATCGTTTCACTGGAACAGATGTATCCGTTCCCCGAGACGGAAGTGAAACAGGTCCTGGGACTTTACAAGAACGCCACGGAGTTCATCTGGGTGCAGGAAGAACCGGCGAACATGGGCGCGCTGTCATTCGTGACGCCGCGGCTGAAGCGGATCCTCGGTTCCAAGCTGCGCAGCATCAAGCGTGCGGCCAATTCCACACCTGCCACCGGATCGGCGAAGGCGCATGAACTGGAGCAGAAGACGCTGATCACATTGGCGCTGGGCAAGGGAGAATGACCCGCCACGCGTGAGCCCAATCAGCACTGAGATTATGCGATTGGCATGCAGATTTGGATGTCGGTTTGCGCGAAGTCGTTCCCTTTCGCCAAGATCGGTTCTCCCGTCGTTTTCGCGAGCGCATACACGAAACAATCCCCGAAATTGAGGGCAGCGCGGTGCCGCCCCTTGCCGTACCTCCGCCAGGCCATCCTGGCGGCTTCTACCTGCTCGCGGTCAACGCTGACTACGTTGACTTCAGCCTCTCTCAGAAACAGGTCAAGATCTCTGCCGGCGATCTCCCCAAACGACGCCTCAACAACTGTGCTTGTCTCAAGCACGCTGGCGGCTGACATCAATCGCAGTTCGGCGCCCTGGATGAGTTGAATGAAATGCTTCTGCTCCGGTTCCTGAAACAAAATCGCAACCAAGGCTGACGTGTCGATAACCATCAGCGGGGCAGTCCATTCTCGTCGTATCCCAGGATTTCGTCCGGTGTTCTGTTGTCAAGCCTGGGAAGCGCTGCTACTCGATTAGCGATCTCAAGAAGCCTTTCGATCAGCACTGGAGCACGCTGTCTCCGCCGCAATCGTTCCAGACGCTCTCGCAGCGCCTGCTCGATAGCCGCGGTCAGGGTTTCGCCGGTTTCCTTCGCTACCAGGCGGGCAAGGCGCTCAGCCTCCTGATTCTTGATGCTCAGTGCCATAACGCAGTAATTATAGCATTCTATACAGCCATATAGATATATATAATAACTCGTAGCCGTCAATTGCGCCGGCGTTCCCTTCAGCGCCTGCCCCGGAGTACGAATCGGCTTGGAGGCCTAAACCCAGCGTTCGATGGCCCAATTCGTCAGCGCCCAATCCTAACTGCCCTCCACAGTCGGATGACTGACACAACGCTCCAATCCGGAGGCGGTCATTGTGTCTTCCCACCTTGGTGCGTCCTCCCAGCATTATTGGGCGTTTTCTCTTGACCTGCGTGGCCGCTTTTCCTATGCTGGCACTCGACCGGCTTGATGGCGGATTTTGAGCATTAGCAAGCGGGCACTTGCTCTGTGCTGCCGGGAAAGCGTCACAAAGCGTGAGAGTTTCCCGGCAGAATCAGATCGAGACATTCACTTTCTGAAGCGCGCGATTGCAGATGCTCATAATCTAAACGGACCACCTCTCTCATTGAGGAAGGCGAAGCTTTGTCTGTTGCCGACCGTTGTTCCACGGATCCGTCGGAGCTGTCTCATGGCTGGCCACGCGACATTGCAGCGCTGGATCCGCCTGCGAAGTGGTTCGCGGCTTACACCACGCCTCGCCATGAAAAGGTTGTGGCCCGCCATTTACAGTCGCGCCATATCGAGTCATTTCTGCCGTTGTATAGCTCGGTTCGGCGATGGAAGAACGGGTGCCGCGTTGCCGTCGAACAACCGCTGTTTCCCAGTTACCTTTTCGTGCACATCCCGCGGCGCGAGGCCGTCAGGGTGCTGCAGATTCCCGGCGTTGTCTCTCTGGTCAGCGTCGGCCGCGAGCCGGCAGCTCTTCCCAACTCTGAAATCGAATCGCTGCGCTCGAGCCTGCCTCTCCGGCATTTTGAGCCTCATCCGTATCTCGTAGTTGGCGAGAAAGTGCGTATCACCGCAGGTTCACTGGAAGGTTTGGTGGGGGTGCTGGTGCGCCGAAAGAACGATTGCCGCGTGGTGCTGACGCTTGAGCTGATTATGCAGAGTGTTGCCGTGGAAATCGGCATCGACGAAATCGAGCCCCTCAAACAGTAGTACCTTTCCCAAGGTTCAATCCAGACTAGAGGATTCACACGTGTGAAAAAGGCAGCAGAAAGAAGTGTCACCGAAGTGCGGATCGTGGAGGCCGCAGTGCAGCTGTTCTCCCGCCACGGGTATAAAGGTACAAGCACGCGGGAGATCGCGCATTTGGCGGGGGTGAATGAAGCGACCCTGTTCCGCTATTTTGCCAGAAAGACCGGCCTGTTTTGGGCGGCCGCCGAGTCCAGATTGGTCCGCCTGAAACTGGGCAGAGAACTCCAGAACGGTTTGGCTACGGATCTGGAACCAGAAATCGTTGTTCCCATGCTGGTGGAGTTTGTGGTGAACATGGTGGCGCGATATCCGGAACTGATGCGCCTGGTCTATGTCGCTGGCTTTGAGCTGCCAGAAGCCGATAACATGTTTCGGGAACATCTTGGTCCCATCTTCGATGCGGTCAATGCCTACTTCGGCAGGTGTGCGGCGCGGGGCGCAATCGGCAAGCTGGAGCCCACATTCGCGATCCTGGGATTGGCTGGGGCGGTCAGCGCGCACTGCAACCTGCACCAGCTGTTCACCGGGCAAGACCTGCCGTGGGACGTGGAAACTTTGGCTCCAGCCTATGCCCAGTTCTGGTTGAATGCCCTGCGGCAGCAGGTGCCGGCTGCGGGCGACAATGCTACTCGCCGACTGGACGACGCGCGCGTCATATGCGAATAGTGCGATTATGGATTACATTTTCCAGGCTTCAAGATTTACTCATCGATTGAGTAGAGATTCTGGAGTAAGACCTTGAAATCTTCCTTGAGCAACAGCCGGACAGAGAGTTATCCGGTGCAGATTCCTCTCCGAGGTCGCCGCATCATCCGGTGCGGCTTGCGGGTGATCGTGCTGGTGCTGGCGACGGTTGCAGTGACCGCGCCACGGTATGCTGCGGCCCAGGCCGACAGCAAATCCCCGGATCTGTTCCCGGCGCCAAGCGTGCCTCAGCAGCAGACTGGCGGGACGCCGGAGGGGGTACCGAGTTCAACTCCAACGGTATTGGATGATACCCGGACTGTTGCACCCAAAAACACGCCTCCGCCGGCGGAGCAAGCCCAGAGGCCCGGAACCAGGACAGTTGAGCTCACCGACTTTCAGCAGTTAGTTGCCACCTCGCTCGGGCAGACACTGCCGATCTACGGAGAAAACCTGTTCGAGAACGTGCCGACCACGTTTGCTCCCGTCGACCGTGTGCCCGTGACGGCGGACTATGTCCTCGGCCCGGGCGACGAACTGTTGATCCGCGCCTGGGGCCAGATTGATCTCGACGTGCATAGCAGGATCGACCGCAATGGGGCGATTTACATTCCTAAAGTCGGCAATCTGAATGTTGCCGGACTGCGCTACAGCCAGCTGCTGGACTTCTTGAAATCCCACATCGGACGCATCTATCAGAACTTCGATCTCAACGTCAGTATGGGTGAGCTGCGGTCGATTGATGTTTTCGTGGTGGGTCAGGCGAGGCGTCCGGGCCGCTACACGGTTAGTTCCTTGAGCACGCTCGCCAATGCCGTCTTCGCGTCCGGAGGCCCGTCGCCCAGCGGGTCCATGCGCCACATCCAGTTGAAGCGCGGCTCCGCCATCATCGCCGACTTCGATTTGTATGACCTGCTCATCAAGGGAGACAAAAGCAAAGACGTGCTCCTGCAGCCGGAAGACGTCATCTACTTCGCCCCCATTGGAGCCCAGGTTGCGATGGGTGGACAGGTGAACGTCCCGGCAATCTATGAGCTCAAGGGAGAAGCCAGTCTGGGAGACGTTCTGCAATTGGCCGGGGGGCTGGCGACGACCGCCTTTGGAGGCAAGGTCTATGTCGAGCAAATCAAGAACCGGCGGGATCGCAACATCGAGGAAATCAAGCTGGACGCCGCTGGGCTGACTCTTCCCTTGAAAGATGGCGATGTGCTGAATTTTGCTCCCATCTCACCACGCTTTGTGAATTCGGTTACGCTGCGCGGCAACGTGGCGTCGCCGGGCCGTTATCCCTGGCACGAGGGTATGCGAGTCACCGATTTGATTCCCAATCGCGAGTTTCTCATTACGCGCGAGTACTGGAACCAGCAGAACGCCATCAACCTCCAGATGCAGGAGAGCGGAACCCGGCTCAGCGGAGAGTTGAACGATGTCAGGAGAAATGCTCCCGAGATTAATTGGGATTATGCGGTCGTTCAGAGGATGAGCAGTCAAGACCTGTCCACGGAGTTGCTCCCCTTCAATCTCGGAAAAGCAGTGTTGGAACATCAGGATTCCAGCAATCTTGTCTTGCAGCCTGGGGACATTGTCACCATCTTCTCGCAGGCCGATCTGCGCGTGCCCCGCGAGCAGCAAACCAAGCTCGTCAGGCTGGAAGGGGAGTTTGTTTCGTCCGGAATTTACCGCGCTCAACCGGCCCAGGGTCTGCGGGCATTGGTGGCCCAAGCCGGTGGCCTGGCGTCTTCAGCCTATCTTTACGCCGCGGTTTTCACCCGTGAGTCCACCCGCATTCAGCAGCAGGAGCGCCTGGATATGGTGATTGCACAGATGGAACGGGACCTGGCCCGGCAGGCGGCGCAGTCGTCACAAAACGCTCGCACCGCGGATGAAGCCAGCGCCGCACGGGCCACACTCGAGGCGCAACGCGCCAGTCTCGATAAGCTTCGCCAGTTGAAGGCGGATGGAAGGATCGTGCTGAATTTGCATCCGGACGATGCCAGCGTTGACGCCATCCCGGACATTCCCCTGGAGGATGGAGATCAGTTCTACGTCCCCAGCCGGCCCATCGTTGTCAGCGTGGTCGGCGACGTCTACAACCAGGGGTCCTTCCTCCAGCGTCCGGGGAAGACGGTTTCCCATTACTTGCGCGAGGCGGGAGGGCCAACCCGCAATGCCGACAAGGGCAGGATATTCGTGGTTCGCGCCAATGGCGCCGTAGTGAGCAAAGATGCAGCTTCCGGATTCTGGTCGGGCGGCTTCGTCAGCATGGTGCTGATGCCGGGGGACGCAGTAGTCGTTCCGGAGCAGTTGAATCCGGGAGCGGCCCTGCGAAACTTCAAGGACTGGTCGCAGATTCTCTTCAATTTCGGGCTGGCGGCGGCGGCGGTCAAGGTACTGACCCCCTAGTGCCTGATGTGCTGCGGGATGAGGAAAATCGCCTCTTGGAGGACTGGCATGATCGCGATTGGGTTTCTCACCCGTTGCGGCACGGCAGAGAAAACTCGAACGGACTGCGGCTGTGAGCGTTGAATACGATCGCTATCTGACCGAACACTTTCGCCGCATCGCGGCTCCTTCGACGCTGCGCTGGAACGCCATTGCAGCCATCGATCACCATGGGCAGTACTTTCCCGCCGATAAGGACGCCGCAATTCTGGAGATTGGCCCAGGCTTTGGCAACCTGATCGAACGCTTGCACAGCCGATGCGGCTACCGGAAGGTCAGCGCCGTTGACGTTTCGCCGGAAGTGGTTGCAGCCTGCAACCGTGTCCTGCCCGGCAGTACAGCCCTGGCCGGGGATACGGCGGCATTCCTGCACGAGCGGCCGCAAGAATACGATCTGGTCCTGATGTTTCATGTGCTGGAGCATGTGCCCAGGGATGCGGTCATGCCGCTGCTGGAGGCGCTGCGGGCTTCGCTGAAGACCAATGGCAAGCTGATTGTGGAAGTGCCCAACATCGCCCACCCGGTTATGGGGGCCTACAACCGTTATCACGATTTCACCCACACTATCGGCTTCACCGACCAGAGTCTGGGTTTCGTGTTGCGCAACGCCGGTTTTCGCGAGGTCACGGTTTACGGGTGCCGAATGCCACGAAGAAATCCGCTGCGGCTGATACAACGGACCGCGCAGGACATCGTCGAGTTGCTGGCTGCCCTGCGTCTGCGGCTGTTCCTGCCGCGACAGCCGGTCAACCTGGCTACAGCCCTGGGCGCGTGTGCGACGAAATAGTCACAAATTGCGGTGGGACGGTACAGCGCCTCCTACCGCGTCATCAACCAGGTCTTGTACACTTACTATCTGGTCACTCAAGTGCGCGCTCCGCCACGGAACTCAACCCCCAGGCCGAGCCCATGCCAGAGCTGATCGCGTAGGCCCTTGGTGCGGATCCTTTACGACCATCAGGTATTCTCCCTGCAAAACGCCGGCGGCGCCTCCCGGTACTTCTATGAACTGATGAAGTTCCTGACCGCCGTGCCGGACGTGCAGACCGACTTTCTGCTGGGAATCAGCGGCACGGTGTATCCGTTTCGCGNNTCGTCGTGGCCACCCACCATGACTGCACTCATGAGCGGTTTCCGGAGATGTTTCCCGACGTCAAGAAAATTCTCTGGGCACGGAAGCGGCTTTTCCCCAGGGTGGACGCGATTATTTGCGTTTCCGAGTCGTGCCGTCAGGATCTGCTGCGGTTCTACCATGTGGATCCGGCCAAGACCTGTGTAATTCATCATGGGCTGACCAGGCTGCCGCGCAGCGCCGCGGCCGCG
>PLBD01000020.1 GCA_003135315.1 Acidobacteriaceae bacterium
GCAGTCTCAACGATAAGAGTCGCACGATGCTCGACTTGCGCCGGAGCGGTTGCGACTGGAAGGAAATTGCTGATGTCCTTCACATGACGGACGTGGCAGCCCGGGCAGCCTTCTGGCGTGAAGTAAAACGAGCCAAGTTGAAAGCGGCGGGAACGGGCCACCAGAAGAACCGCCAAATAACAGCCGGGCGCGAGGAGGAGGTCGAGGCAAGTCCAGTTCGAGGAAAACTGGCACCCCACAACCGAGGCTCAGTAGAATCCGCTGACTCGGTAGGCCAGGATCTCATGCAAGCGGACGGCGTTGCGGGCGAGCGTCCCAACCCCAAAATGCGATAATTGCGTTCGCATCCAGAATGGGCAGTTCGCTGTGACGTCGCTTGCCTGTGTGGATGATGTTGAAGTACCAGAGTTGTTCACTGAACTACGAGGGACGAGCTACTTTCTACTTTGTCCTGCGGAGACTCGGGGCCGCCGGATAGAGCAAGAAGAACTCTAGCGCAGACTCGACGCATTTTGCTTTTCATCCCGCGAGCAGGAACCGGGCCAATAGGCATATCAGGGTTGTGAACAATCTTCCAGCGGCCTTCTAGCTTCACAATGCTTTCGTGAAGGGCATTCCCCATACCGACTACTCCGGCCATCTTGAATGAATCTATGGGTTTCAAGGTCGGCCAACGAACCAAAGTCCAGATGATGTCATCTCCGGTATCGGCGTTCCCGGTCGATTCCGACGTGTAATACTTCCAGCCGTTCGTCATATTTCCGTCTTGATAGACGAAGAGCCAACGATTCGTGATGGAGATCCGGTCGTACAGCTTCGAACACAGCGGCCCGAAGAGTTTCTTCCGCCAACCCTTTGCGGCCCATATTCCCGCGATGATTAACGCCGCGAGAAAGAGCCGCGCCATGAGCACCGGATGAGTCTTCAAGACCGGGAACGCGTCTTGCAAAGTTTGGAAGAAATCCTTCATCTGCCGCTAAGGTTCCTCCCGGACGTCAGACACTTCCATGCCGCGCTTTTTCAGAATCGGAATTGCGTCGTCCATCGACACCGTCTGCGGAGTGAAGTAGACCACGGCACGCATCCCGCCACCCTGAGCGTTGAAATCGACGTGCATGCGCTTTCCGTACTGGTAGAAACTCGGAATGTAGTGAGACTTGAGTTCGTCCAGCAGAGAGTTCCACTGAACGCTCGAAAGATTGTCCGCCATGGAATCAAATCGCATGACGATTCCCATCGCGTTGACGTGTGCTTTTATCATTGCCTGCTTTGCGTGCTCGCTTCTGAGCATGGCGCATAAACGGACCCTGATCAAGTCCAAGTTCATGTTCCGTCTCAGTCAGCTTTGTAAGTTCTGGCCCGACGAATACCTGCTTGATTAAATCACCTTCTTGTCCCCACCGCTCATCAAATGGCCCGACGAAAACGTCACGCGGGAGCGCCTTGTTCGCGTGCGGGTTTTCGTAGACGATCGTTCGCAGGACCAGCCGCGAGAACTTCTCGCGATTATCGTTGAGCATATTCAAATGTTCCTCAATATCCAGACTGCGCTGTTCGGCTCTTTCCTTCTGCTCGACGGCAATCTGAAGCTCCCGCTGGCCGATTTTGAATCTCTCCAGAGCGATGATCGCGCTAATGGTGGTGTTCTGCGGCGTCTTGATGTATGGGTGAATCATCTTGCCGCCGTCCATGAAGATGTTGTCTTCAACCGGACCGTCGAAGGCTTCGGTCGCTGGATTGTAGGGAACCCTAAAGCCGACGCTGCCGAGCATCGCACCGAGAACGATTCGCGGACTACAAATTTCTACGAGGTTCAAGGCCTCGTTGAACAGAACGAGGGAGCAGCATTCGCCGTCGTAGTCACGGAATTTCTCTCCCGCTTTGCCGATCTTCGCGCGGATACCGATATGCGGATCGAATGCTCCCCCGCCTGATCCGATGAGGCGGGGATCCTGGTCGAATTCCTTCACTTCAAACCAGAGCGGGTACTTGGGGTGGGAAACGCGGTAGTCGATACGGCGCGTTGAGCCGGGAAAATTCGGCTCATATTCAACCGCACCAATGTTGTATTCCTCCGCGTACTCCTCGAAAAGAAGCTCGGAGACATTTCGCCGACGAACGAACGATGCGACTTCGCGATCTGCTACGCGCCAAGCCTTATGGCTGATGCGACTCCCCTTGAGCTTGCGACTACGGAGCCAGCGATAGATCGTTTCGGTGCTGAGCTGAAGTCTTTCCGCCACTTCCTCAGGTGTTAGATATACATCGGAAACATCCTTCATATATAACGATTGTAGCCCATAGTAGTGTATTGTCAAGAAAAGGCAGAGCGCGCTTGGCATATGGGAACAAAAGGCGAATCTGCAGAATCAGTGCCATGGACGAAAGTCGCAAACGCGTTATCGCAATCGTCGCCGGGATTCTCGTCGAGAAGCAGTTCCTCGAAGAGGATTTTCGGCAGAACGGCATTAGCCCGCGTGCTCAGTTCTGTCCTTTCCAACGCCTACAATGTCAGTATGTTGGCGGACCCTCACGCGGTTCAAATCTCGGTCGACGGTTCGTGCTTCCCCAACGAGAAGAGGAGGTCGGGGTATGCCGGGATTGTCGTTTATCCCGACGATCCGACGGAGATTCAGGTCGCATTCCAGGGGTTCAAAGAGAGCACGATCAATCGCATGTAACTCGCCGCCTGCATCGCCGCGATGAACTGGGTGAAAGAAGAAGGAATAGGGCGGCGTTACGGCAGAGTGCAGATATTCAGCGATTCACAGTACGTCGTTGACCGTCAGTTTTCCGCGCCGTACTGGCAGAAGGCGAAGTGGCGCAACAGCGCCGGCCGCCCGGTTGAGAACTGGGCGTTGTGGAAAAACTTCCTGTCATCGAAGGCGAACGCGGGCGTTCGCATTGATATCTGCAAGGTGAAGAACAAATCCACGCCGCTGCTGCAGCGGGTCGACAAGCTCGCGAAATCCGCCGCAAAGAGCCATCCCCGGATAGACCGAGGCCTCGTCGTCGGCAAGATCGGACGGGCAAAGATCAAGGGCAGTGCCACGATGTTTCCCTCCGCCGGGCAGGTTCTAGTCATCCGTATCGTCGGCTCCAGGACCGTCGGCCGCGAAGGGGAAAACCGATTTGTTTTTGAAGTCTTTGATGAGGGCACGAGTGCCTATCTCTCCAAGCATTTCGCTTACTGCACGCCTGAAGTCGGATCGCAGATGCACAGACAGCGAGGTTTTCGGGTGAGGATGAATGACAAGGCCGATTACCCGCAGGTCGTCGAGGTGATTGAAGAGGTGCCGCTGCCGAAGGCAGAACGGCGAAAGTCTTCATCGCTGCCCGCGCCGGGAACCCCTTGATTGCGCTGTTCTGGACATGAGCTTTTTCATCGCGTTTTTTCAGTTTCCGCCGCCCGATTTTTCCATTGACATAATAATCTCATGTTCGTTACCCTATAGGTAACACTACGATGATGAGCATGAGTTACCCGATGGGGAACGCATGGATATATATGTCAGCGATAACGATCTGCGCGGCGCAATCACCGATGAAGCCGCGTGCAGGCGACAGTACGGGGCGGACACAGCGAAAAAGGTCGCTTTGAGGGTGGCCGCCCTTCGGGCCGCTGATTCACTCGGTGATTTCTGGCCTCCCAAATCGGGCCCTGAGCGATGCCACGAACTCAAAGGCGATCGCGCTGGCACATTTTCGGTCGATCTGAAACAGCCCTATCGCCTGCTGTTCGAACTTTATGAGGCGACGGCGACGCCGGATCGTTCCGACGAACGGCTGCGATGGAAGTCCATCACGGCAATTCACATCCTGGGGATCGAGGACACACATGAATAGCGCTCAACAAACTCGTTTTGAGCCGAACGCTGTTCCCCATCCGGGCGAGACGGTGCTTGAGTATCTCGACTTCTTCGGGTGGTCGCAGCGCGATCTCGCGCGGCGCACGGGCCTGGCGCCCAAGACGATCAGTGAGATATGCAGCGGAAAAGCTCCGATCACGCCTCAGACGGCGCTCGTTTTTGAGAAAGCCTTTCAGCGGCCGGCGCATCTGTGGCTCAACCTGCAGCGCAATTTTGATGAGGCCGAGGCGCGCCGCCGGGAAGTCGCCAAGTCCCTCGATTGGGGCGAATGGGTCCGAAATTTTCCGCTGAAGGAGATGCAGAAACTCAAATTCTCGCTGCCGGAGGGACACTCTGACGCCGATGTCCTCCTGAACTTTTTCGGCGTGTCTTCGCCGGACAGCTGGAGTTCCGTTTGGAAAGCCTCGGCCGTTTCATACCGGCAGACCCGCACGCTCAGGGCGCAGGAAGGGGCCATGGCCGCCTGGGTCCGCGAGACCGAACTGGTCGCCAGAGGTTTGGAGGTTGCGGATTTCGACGAAAAGCGCCTCATATCATCGCTCGACGAGATGAGACGGTACAGCCGGATACGCGCCGACGAGATTATGGATCCGGTGCAGGCGATTTGCGCGCGCGCCGGCGTGGCCGTGGTCTGGGTGCCTGAACTTCACAACACCGGCATCAGCGGATGCGCCCGCTGGCTGACGGAAAAGACGGCTCTCATCGGATTGACGCTTCGGTACAAGACGGACGATCAGCTCTGGTTCACGTTTTTTCATGAAATCGGACACATCCTGCTTCNNGGCCGATACGCTGATCCCCCCCCGCGCGCTCGCGGATTTCATGCGGGCGGGCGTTTTCACCAACGACTCCATACACGATTTCGCGGAGGCCATCGGCGTCGGGCCAGGGATCGTGGTGGGCCGGTTGCAATATGACGGAATTCTGAAACGCCATCAGGGCAATGCTCTGAAACAGAAACTTGACTGGAAATTTGTAGAGTAGAGGTGAGGACATGATTGGAAAGATCTTCATAACGCGCGCCGGTTACGATCCTGAATTGGGCAAGCACGTGAAGGACCCGTATCTGGGCCCGTGCCCCACGCTGGGCGCCTGCCGGCCGGATGTACGGCGGAAACTGGAAAAGGGTGACCACATCTTCGTCATTTCGGGCAGGGTTCCGGAGCACAACCAGTTCGTGATGGCCGGGTTCGAAATCGAATCCAAGATAACCGCGGTCGAGGCCTATCGCCAGTTTCCCGAGCATCGGCTGCGCAAGCGCGAAGACGGGCAGCTCACGGGAAACATCATCGTGAGGGCCGACGGCCGGCAACACGAGCTGGACGATCATAGTTCGTTCGACGCGCGTATCAAGAATTACGTCATCGGCACTAATCTCATCGCGCTCGCGACGCCGGAGGAAATCGCCGAGGGACGACGGCAGACACTGGAGGCGCTCCGCGACATCCTGCACAAGGGCGGCAAGTCGCCCTTTGCCATTGTCGGCCGTTTCGGCACGCAGCTGACCGAAAGGCAGGTTCTTGAGCTGCGCGAATGGCTGGAAACGCTGAAAGTGTCTGTGAACTAGTCGGGATAACGGCGAAAGCTGTTCCGATTGCCTGGCCGCTTCCAGGCGGAGGAGTGCAAATGACAAAATCGAAGTCTGCCCGCAGTCGAAAGCTGTGCGCCGCCCGATCCTCCCAGCAGCAGCCCCTGTTCTCATTGAATGACGAATCGGCGAGCGATTCGGATGCTTCGTCATCGGCGTGCAACATCGTGTCTGTGGGCAAGCGCAGAGACGGCGGCACGCGGTATTGGTGCCTCCGGCATAAGGCCGACGCGACCGCAAAGTATGGGAGGCCTGCGACACAGTGTCGTACCGCTCACATTCCGCCGATCAGCGCGGCGGAGACGCTTACGCTCGATATCGACAAGTATGAAGGCGGGATCGCTCTCTGGGGCGCGGTTCCGCCGGTGTACGACACGACGAGGCAGCCGATGGACCGGGGCATTCACGTCCACGCGCGCGCGACGGTAGGCGGGGTTAAGAAGATGGATCAGACATATCGGGCCGTGCGAATCTTCGGTGATCGTCTGCCGGAGGAAGGGATTCTCGTCTCCGAACTTGACGCCATCTATTACATGGGCTCCTCGGTATTCGGCTACGGGATGAGGCACGTCACCTGTTCGTATTGCGGCTATGCGCATCTGGACCGGGATTGGTTCAGCGTCCATCCTCACCGCCGGCATCTCTGCGCCGGTTGCGGCAGACATTTTCGCGATACCGAGACAGGTATCGGCAATCCCATTTATGCCGTTCGCGACGCGTGCGGCGTCATGACACTGGAGCCGAAGCTTTACAGGAAGAAGCTGGACATTAAACAGGCAGATTTTCCGGGCGGGATTCA
>PLBD01000018.1 GCA_003135315.1 Acidobacteriaceae bacterium
GAAGCGCCGTGGCGCTGCTCATCAACAACCACATCGTCTACTACAACGAACGCCGCTCCATCCTCGATTTGCGCGATTCGCAGATCGAAGCCAAGTACCTGGGCGCGGCCCTCTCCGGCAAGCCTGCAAAGGAGACGGCGGGCTTCGTCGTGGCCGAGTCCAGCATCCAGCTCATGCGCCAGGATGCGGCCTTAAGTGACGCATTCGCAAACCTCTCCCCTGAACTCAAAGACGTGCTCGATCCAAAGCCCGGCGCAACCGCGCCAGAAAGCGTGAGGTGATATGTCATGTCAGCCGCAGAGAAATACGCAAGACCCGTCGAATCGATTTCCGCCGAATCTTTATCGCAGGCGCGCGCAGCGGGACAGGCGCTTGCCGACAAGGGCGTAAGCCAGGCCACGTCACAAGGCTCGGCAGGCGCTCCCGCCCCAACCCCCGCAGTCAAATATGGCGGCGCAAACGATTCATTGCAGCGCGAATTACCGCCGCCGTCGAGGTCGCGATGAGCGGACGGAATCACGGCCGGGGCACGAAGACGATGACGGAGGCGGGAGGGATTGTCATCAATCTGTCACGTCTCCGGTCGTCCGTCTGTTGCATTTTTGCCGGGGCGTTTTGTTGCCGAGCCGCAACAGATGAAATCGACCCGGAAGCCAAGTTTTTTACGCCGGAAAATGCAGCGTCAAAACCGCAGGTTTTGTGCCTAAGCTCCGCTTAGGGGAGATGTACGCTGACAAAAATTGCATTGGAATGGTTCAAAAATTACTTCCAGTTGTGGGTCGGATCGGCTATGCACGCTATCAGTGGTTGCACAGAGAACGGAGTTTAGAACCGTGCTAAGAATCACACCAAGCCAGAGCGCAAATGCGGCCATCAAGTACTTCGATGAGGGGCTCAAGCGCGACGACTACTACCTCAAGGGCGAGGCGGTAAAGGCGAACTGGCTCGGCCAGGGGGCGGAGCGACTGGAACTCTCGGGAAATGTCGAAAGAGACGACTTCGCCGCCCTTGCCCGGAACCGCGATCCTGTCACGGGCAAGCGCCTGACGCCGCGCGACAAGAAGGACCGGCGTCCCGGATACGACGCGACGCTCACTGCATGGAAAAGCGCTTCGGTGATGGATGCGCTCTACGGTTGTACCGACATGCGCCAGGCGTTCTGGGACGCGGGCGACAGGATGATGACGCAGAAGGCCGAGGCGGAGATGTTTACGCGGGTGCGCAAGGGCGGGAAGGACCATGACCGCGTGACCGGCAACATGGTCGCGGCGGCCTTCCGTCATATGCGCAGCCGTCCGGTGGATGGCAAAAGCGACCCGCATTTGCATACGCACTACTACCTGATGAACGTCACCTATGACGGCGTCGAGGAGCGGTGGAAGGCGGCGCAGCTCGGAGAACTCAAGAGCAAAGCCCCGGACCTGGAGCTGGAATTCGACGCGCTGTACGCTCGCGAAATGCTGGCTCAGGGTTATGTACCCGTCATGGGCAGGAAAGGCGTGCAGCTTGCGGGCGTGCCGCAATCGGTTATCGACAAATTCTCGCGCAACAGCAAGCGGATTGAGAAGGAAGCCGCCGCCCTGGGGGTTGCGGACTCCAAAGGCAAACACAAGATTCATGACCGGATGCGCGAGGGCAAGAACGTGGATCTGCCAAAAGATGAGCTGGAGGCAGATTGGCAGGGCCGCCTGACGCCGGAGGAGAAAGCGGCGCTGCAAAAAGTGAAGGACAAGCAGATTCCCCGCACGCGGGAGATCACCGCGCGCGAGGCGACGGATTACGCGGTCAACCATTTGTTTCAACGCGAGGATGTGGTGACCGAGCGCAAGCTGCGCAAAACCGCTGTGCATTACGGCATCGGCTATGTGATGCCCGGCGAAGTCGATAAGGAAATCGCCGGAGCCCTGGAACGCGGCGAAATCCTCAAAAAAGAAGGCAAGGCGGGAGCGCAGTACGTCAAGGGCACCACGCTGCGCGAACAGCTCAAAATGACGCAGAGAACGCACGAGGGCAGGGGGCAATATGAACCGCTGACCGAGGCGTACAAGCCGCGCCCCGACCTGTCGGCCGAGCAGAATGCGGTGGCCCGTGAAGTGACCGAAAGCCGCGACAAATATGTCGGCATTCGCGGCCCGGCCGGTACGGGGAAATCCTACAGTCTTAAGGGTATCTCTGGAGTCATTCAGGAGCGCGCGGCGCAGGGAGAGGAAATGTTCTCTCGCGCTCTGGCAATGGCTCCGTCATCCTCCGCCTCGCGCGGCGAACTTGCTAAAGCCGGATACAAGGACGCCACTACGCTCGCCGCCTTCTTCGCCAGCGAGAAACTGCAGCAGCAATACAAGGGACAACTGCTGTTCGTGGACGAATCGGGAATGATGTCCACAACCGACATGACGCAACTGATGAACATCGCGGAGAAAAACGATAACCGCGTGATCTTCCTGGGCGACTACCGCCAGCATGCCTCCGTCGATGCCGGGGACGCTTTCCGGCTGCTCGAAAAGGAAGGCGGCATTAAATACGCCCGGCTCAGCGAGAATCGCCGCCAGCGGGACGACAAGTACCGCGAGGCCGTGGACCTCATCGGATCGGGCGATCCGGTCAAAGCCATGAAGGGAATGGAAACACTCGACAAAAAGGGATGGATTGTCGAAATGAAGGATGCGGGCGAGCGGCAGGATTTCCTGGTAAGACAGTTCCTCAAGGCCAGGGACGAAAGCGCGACCGGCCTCATCGTCGGCACCACGAACCGCGAGGGCGAGCAGATCACGGCGCGGCTGCGCGAAGAGTTAAAGGCGCGCGGAC
>PLBD01000503.1:0-3914 GCA_003135315.1 Acidobacteriaceae bacterium
ATCTTCTGCAACATTCATCCCGAGATGAGCGCGGTGGTGGTCGTGCTCGGCAGTCCGTACTTCGCCATCACGAACAAGCAGGGCGACTTCACGATTCCAGCCGTTCCTGCCGGCCGCTACATGCTGCACGTCTGGAATGAAAGCGCCCTNNNCCGGGGTCACTGTCAGCTCATCACTCGCGGTTTGTATCAGGGCACGACTTCAGAGTCTGCGTGAGAACTAAGTTTGAACCTCGGCAGTGGAGCATGACCCACGAAAAAAGAACCCCGAAGCCGGGGTCCCCGGTTCGCGCCGCTTTTGCGCCAACTGGGGTGGAGGAGGGGTGGAAGTGCAGTTAGCCCAGGACGGAGCGGAGCGGGGTCCTGGGTAGGGTAGAAAAAATAACCGAGTCCCGTAGGGACGGCACCGTTCTCACTTACTCACTTCAGTCGTGCCGGGAAGCCGTCTATCTTTGTCATCCCGAGCGGGCTTCAGNNGCGAGGGATCTGCTTTCCCCCTTTTTTCAGCCAATTTGCAAAGTCCCTGGCGCAGTCGGAACCGGACTGACATCCTGCGCGAACTAAGTGGTGCTAGTCTTACCTTGCGGAGACGCACATGGAAACACTGTACTACTCGCGAATGTCCTCGCCTGTCGGGCCGCTGCTGATTGGAACCTCGGCCTCGGCGCTGGTGATCCTGGAATTTGATCGCGGGCTGCCGGAAGCGATCAATGGCAAGGAAGTCGCGTGGCAGGAGTCGGAAGCCCGCACGCTCCATGTCCACAAACAACTGGACGAATACTTTGCCGGCAAGCGCCGCAGTTTCGATCTCGAGCTCGATCTTCGCGGCACGGAGTTTCGCAAGCGTTGTTGGCAAGAATTGCTGAAGATTCCCTACGGCGAAACTCGCTCCTACGCGCAGATTGCCCGCGCTGTGCGCAACCCGAACGGCTATCGCGCCGTGGGCCAGGCGAACCACTACAATCCCATCGCCATCATCGTTCCCTGCCATCGCGTGCTCGCCGCTGGCTGTAATTTGGGCGGCTACGGAGGCGGACTGCCGGTGAAGGCGTTTCTTTTGCGGCTGGAAGGCGCTGCGTTTCGCGAGGAGCCAGCAGCTCCTGAGGCAAAACAACTTGCCTTCCTGGCGGGGTAGAACAAATTTCCCGTGCGCAGGGTGGAGCACCGCTTCAGCGGTGCATCTTCGGCCCGAAAATGGATCCGGCTTTAGCCGCTGAGGTAATGGAATCTCTTACCTCAGGCGCTAAAGCGCGGACCCCAAATACCGCACGCTGCTATGCACGCCTGAAAGGCGTGCTCCACCCATCGCTTATAGCTGAGAAGACGAACTTAAGCCGCCGCTATTCTTCCGCGTCCCGCCACTGATACCCGCACATCAGGCATTTCCAGCGGCGGCTGATCTGGGTCGGCAGTTCGGGAAGCGGAATGGCGGACGACCACAGGGTGATCTGGCGCGGGCTGGCGCCGGCTACTTCGCGTATCTCCAGCGACTCGCACTCCGGGCAGCAGGCGACCTCTTCCATCTCGCCGTCATCGTCATCTTCCATTTGCGGAGCCTCGGGATCCTCGGGATCGAAGTCCTCCAGCACCTCCAGCGCGCGCACTACCTGGCTGTCGGGCACTTGCAAGCGGATGCCGCCCAGCGCCATGCCCATGTGCCAGTTCATGGCGTGCATGTTCTCGTCGCACACGAAGGCGGAGATGCCGACGGAAACCAGCTTGCCTTGCGCCAGCTTGGCTTCGCCCAGGCTCAGAAACTTTGTGATGGTCACCAGTTCTTCCAGCATGACTGATCCCGCAAGCGTAGGACAGCTTTCACTCCCGAGTCAATTCCATTAATTTGGCGCGGTGGCTATGCTCGGCGATGGCATCGACGATTTCTATCGCCACTGCCAGGGCCCGCCTGCCGTCCTCCAGCGTCACCTCCGGCGTGGAGCGCTCGCGCACCGCGCGCAGAAAGCTGCTCAGCTCCGCGCGCAAGGGCTCCTGCTGCTCCACTTTCGGCTTAAACGGTGTGATGCCGGCGAATGCGCTGGCGGCAACACTTCCCGGATTGAAGGGATCGAGATCGGCCGCATCGGAACGAGGCTCCTCCACCGTGAGTACCAGCACGTCCTGCCGCGAATAGTCGAGCGAGACATATTGATGCGGCTGGAAGAATCGCAGCTTGCGGATGCGCTCGGTACTGACCCGGCTGGCGGTGAAGTTGGCCACGCAGCCCGATTCGAATTCCATGCGCACATTCGCGATGTCAATTTTCTGCGACAGGATTGGCAAGCCGACGGCGCGGATTTCCTTTACCGGCGACTTCACGAATGACAGAACCACGTCCAGGTCGTGGATCATCAAGTCGAGAATCACGTCCACGTCGAGCGAGCGCGGCGTGAACACGCTGAGCCGGTGGACCTCGAAGAACATGGGTTGGGTGAGCAGTGGGACGGTCGCCCGCACCGCTGGATTGAAGCGCTCTAGATGTCCAGCCTGAGCGACACGGCCATGCCGCTGGGCAAGTTCGATCAGCTCGTCGGCTTCGGCGACCGTGGCGGCGAGCGGCTTTTCGATCAGTACATCGACGCCGCTCTCGATCAATTGCCGGGCGCCACTGAGATGGCTGACAGTGGGAACCGCGACCGAAGCAGCGTTTATACCGGCAGCGACGAGCTCATCGAGCGAACGAAAGGCCTGCGTGCCGAATTCTTTGGCGATAGCTTGCGCCCGATCGAAGTCGAGGTCCGCGACGCCGGCGAATTGGACGTTCTGCGAAGGGTCGGCTTCGAGGTCGCGATAGACGCGCGCATGATTGCGGCCGAAGGCGCCACAGCCGACAACTCCGACGCGCAGGGCATTGTTGCCAGGAGGCATTCTGCGATTGTCACCCATCGGCGCGCCAGGAGGCAAAGAGGCGCTGGCGATGTGCGGGCCATTCGTCGCTCAGAATGGCCCAGCGATTGTGATCGCGCCACTCGCCGTCAATCTGCAAATAGCGTGGCGAGAAGCCTTCCTTGCGAAAACCCAATCGTGATACCAGGGCGCTGGAAGCCGCGTTAAGCGGCTGAATGTTGGCCTCGAGGCGATGGAATGCGAGCAGGTCGAAGGCGCGGTCGAGCACCAGGGCCAATCCTTCAGTCATGTAGCCCTGCCGCTCAAATCCGGCAAAGGCATAGAAGCCGAGATAGGCGCTCTGCAATGCGCCCATCACAGGCTCACTGATGTTGATGACGGCGGCAAGCTGTTCGTCGGAACTGCGACGAACGAAGAAGCCGATTGCCCGTCCGCTGCGGATACGCTCCAGATATGAATCGTATTGCTCGTGAGTTTTCGGCGGAAAGGCCCAGGGCTGATGCAGGTTTTCGCTGCGAACGACAGCGGCGAGAAACTCCTGTTCGTGATCAGGAGCCGGATCGGAAAGGAAGACACGCAGAGACATTTATGCGGAAAGAGCTTCGGCGGGCGCGTGGTCGCGCAAGGTAGGCGATGCACTCGCGTCTGGGCCGTTCAGCAGCGCGTTGAAGAAACGATCTACAGCGTCCAGGATTTCCGTGCTCGATTTCGCTTCATAAACCGCTTTGCGCAACTGCGCGCCGCGCGGCACGCCGTGGGTGAACCACGAGGCAAACTGCTTCATCTTGCCTTCGGCGCCGCCCACACGCTCCTCCACCAGCATGGCGAAGTAAGTGCGAATCATGTCATAGCGATCGGCATCGCTGGGCAGATCGTACGCGCCGGTCGCAGTGTATTGCTCGATCTGGCGGAAGATCCACGGGTTCGAGGCAGCGCTGCGGCCAATCATCACCGCGTCGCAGCCGGTCTGCGCAACCATGGCGGCGGCGTCCTCGGGCGAGCGCACATCGCCGTTGCCGATGACGGGAATCGTGATCGCGTCCTTCACCGCGGCAATCCACTCCCAGCGCGCCT
>PLBD01000503.1:3926-4463 GCA_003135315.1 Acidobacteriaceae bacterium
GCGGCAGGTCGCGCAACAGTCCCGAACCGCCATTGCACTTCACGACCTTCTTTGCCGGACAGCCCAGGTTCAGGTCGACCACGTCGAAGCCGAGGTCCTGGACCACGCGCGCCGCGTCAGCCAGCGTCGCCGGATCGCTGCCGAACAGTTGCGCCGAGATGGGATGCTCGTTGCCGTAGAACGTCAGGTACTGTTTCGCCTTCTTGTCTTTGTGGCGGACGATGCCGTCGGCGGAGGTGAACTCCGTCATCATCAGGCCGCAGCCGCCGAGGTTGCGAATGAAGCGGCGAAAGACGGTGTCGGTAATGCCGGCCATGGGCGCGAGCACGGTTGCTGGCCGGATTTCGACGGTGCCGATCGAGACGGACGCTGGCACGCGCACGCCCGCAGGCGCAACCCGCGAGGCCGGGTTGTCGTAGAACTTGTGCACAGAATGATTGTAAATGGTGCCGCCTTCGGATTGGACTGACGGCGTCTCAGAAAGGGTGGAGCACGCCTTTCAGGCGTGCATAACGATCAATCGGTTGGCAGAGCGCT
>PLBD01000436.1 GCA_003135315.1 Acidobacteriaceae bacterium
TCCACAGCTTCTGGCCGTTCAGTACATAGTCGCTGCCCTTCAGTTCGGCGCGCGTTTGCAGCGCAAACGCATCCGAACCCGAGGCGGCTTCGCTGAGCGCGTAGGCGCCCACCGTGTCTTTGCACATGCGCGGCAGGTAGCGCTTCTTCTGGTCGGCCGTGGTCCAGCGCAGCAGGGCATTGTTGACAAGCGTGTTCTGCACATCGACGATGACGCCAGCCGAGGGATCGACACGCGACAGTTCCTCGACCGCGACGATGGCTTCGAAGAACGTGCCCGCTCCGCCGCCGTATTCCTCGGGCACTTCGATGCCCATCAGGCCCAGTTGGAAAAACTGGTCGATGAGCGAATGCTCGAAGACGCCCTTCTCGTCCATCTCCTTCACATGAGGCCGAAGGCTCTCGTCGGCAAACTGGCGAACGGTATCGCGGAAGAGCCCTTCGTCTTCAGTAAGGGCGACCAGAGGAGCGGGCGGATTGGTGACAACAGCGGCAGCTTCAGACATGATGACAATCCTTGTCAATGGGATAGGAAACCCTTGATTTTAGCATTGAAGAGGGTCAACTCTAGGAAACGGGAGTACGATTCACTGATGATGATTCCGCGGACGATCCTCGGCCCTGTCTTGTTGCTGATGGCCCTTCCCCTACACGGCCAGCAAAAGGAACAACCGCTGGACCAGCCTGAGAATGCGTGTTGCTGCTCGACGTACGAAACCGGCCAATGTCTCATTGCGGTTGATAAAAAGGTTGATAGCGAATTAGACGAAACATACCGAAAAGCCTTGGAGCGTTGGCCGGACCCTGGAATCAAAGCCGCCCTGGAAAAAGCGCAGACTGCTTGGAATACCTATCGTGATGCCAATTGCGATGCGGAACTGGCGACTTACGGGAAGGGAAGCATGGGGCCAAATATGTGGGGGCTGTGTCGAATTACACTAGCGCGGCAGCGGATTCACGAACTCAAGCGCGGTTACTTGCCGGAACACTGAACTGAAACAGACTAAACTCGCGGGTCGCAGCGGTCGAGGTATCCCGCTCGATTGGAAGAAAAAGGGCGCGACTATTGTTCAACCAGATGGTTGACAAACTGTTCTTGCCAGTTATATATTCAACCACATGGTTGCGCAACGGCAGGCTACGCTCGATAGCGTTTTTCACGCCCTGGCCGATCCCACCCGGCGCGCGATGCTTCGGTCCCTGGCCGCCGGAGAGCGTAACATCGGTGAGCTCGCCGCGCCCTGCAAGATGTCATTTGCCGCAGCGTCTAAGCACGTAAAAGTGCTGGAGTCGGCCGGACTCGTGCGTCGCAGGGTAGAAGGACGACGGCACATCTGCCGCATTGAACCCTCGCCGCTGGCCACCGCCGACAAATGGCTGCGTTTCTACGAACATTTCTGGAACAAGCGGCTGGATGCTTTGGAAGCTCTGCTTAAGGCCGAGGACGAAGACAGGAAAGGACATTTGAAATGACCGTCGATTCTGAACGTGTGCTGCGCATCACCCGGCACTTCGATGCTTCGCCCGAGCGCGTGTTTGACGCCTGGCTCGACCCCGAGACCGCAGGGAAGTGGTTGTTCGCCACACCCACGGGACAAATGACATGCGTTCAGATTGACGCCCGCGTCGGCGGCAGGTTTCTGCTGATCGATACGCGCAATGGCGAAGGCGTCGAGCATATCGGCGAGTATCTTGAGCTGGATCGGCCGCGCCGGCTGGCTTTCACGTTCAAGGTCCCGAAGTACTCTTCCGAAAACACGCGGGTGACTATCGACATTGTTCCCGCCGCAGGCGGTTGCGATCTCACTCTGACGCATGAAGCCGTACTGCCCGAGTGGCTCGATCGGACGCGGCAGGGCTGGACGATGATCCTCGACGGACTGGCCGGCTCGCTGCAACCTGCGAGCGGCGATCATGCCATCCTCGTCGAGCCGGGCACGCTTCGCTTCGAGCGAATTTTGCCCGGTCCCATCGAGCGTGTCTGGGCTTATCTGACAGAGTCGGACAAGCGCGCACAGTGGCTTGCGGCAGGGGAGATGGAGCCGCGCGTGGGCGGAACGGTCGAGCTGAAGTTCTATCATTCCAGCCTGTCGCGAAATACCGCGCCCCCTCCTGAGCAGTACAAGAACCAGCAGGAAGGCCAGGGGACGTCGCACACCGTGACCCGCTTCGAACCGCCGCGGCTGCTGGGCCTCACGTGGGGAAGCGGCAAGGACGGACCGTCGGAAGTCACGTTCGAGCTGACGCCGCAGGGTGACAAAGTGCGGCTGGTCCTCACCCATCGCCGCCTGCGCGACCGCAAGGCGATGCTCGCCGTCGGGCCCGGCTGGCACTCCCACCTTGCGGTGCTGGTCGACCGGCTCGAAGGTCGCGAACCGGCTGCCTTCTGGGCGGTCTTCATCCAGGCCAGGAGTGAATACGAAAAGCGCCTTCCAGCGGAGTAATTCAGGCGCCGAACGCCCAACGGCGGGCAACGTTAGAGTCGAAAAGCCCCACTCAAGCGATCTCCTGAGTGGGGCCTTTGTCTTTCTGTTTGTTGTCGTTTTGCTTTACATCTTGGCCATACGCTGCGAGGGCTCGAAAGTAGCATATTCATGTATCTTCATCGACTTCATAAGGTTAAGATTAGGAGCCGCGCGGAGGAACCCAAATGGATGTAATGTACTGGATTGCGTTGATAGTTGTGACTTTCGTCGTGCTCTACCTGATTCTGTCAAGCTTCTTCACGGTGAGCACGGCCGAGGTCGCGGTGATCACCCGATTCGGCAAGTTCCTTCGGGTCGCCGAGCCGGGTTTGAACTGGAAGCGACCGTTCTTCGATTCCGTCTCTGGCATGGTAAGTCTGCGGGTAAATCAGATCACCCTGACCATGGAGACGAAGACCAAGGACAACGTGTTTGTCACCATTCCGATTTCGGTGCAGAACCGCGTTTGTCCCGAAAAAGTCTACGATGCGTTCTATAAGCTGTCCGATCCGGTGGCGCAGATCAAGTCCTACGTCGAGCAGGTGATCCTGGGGCATGTTCCGGGAATGACTCTGGACGAAGTGTTCGCCACCCAGTCCAGTATCGCGGCCGCGGTCAAGCAGGAGCTGGATGCGGATATGGCGTTATTCGGCTACGAAATCGTTAACGTACTGGTGACCGATATTGTTCCCGATGCCAAGGTGAAGTCGGCCATGA
>PLBD01000478.1 GCA_003135315.1 Acidobacteriaceae bacterium
GACCCCCTGCGCCCAAGGCAGGTGCGCTACCAGGCTGCGCTACGCCCCGACTCTGTTGTTGCACTGATTCTAAACTACGTTTTGGATGGGCACCATGTGCCCGGCCCAAAATGTGCGGTTGCCCAACTGGGTATCCGACATGTCCCACTATCGCCGCTATAATGAAGAAGTTCATGCCTGCCCTCGTATATGCCACGGTTGCGTACGTGCGCAGCCCGGTGGGAATTTTCGTAGAGGAGTTACGCCGGGACCTGCATCCGGCGCACACGCACGCTGATGCGCACGTGACGATTTTGCCTCCACGTGCGCTGTCCGGCAGCGAAGAGCTGGCGATGGAGCTGCTTGCGGAGGTCTGCCAGTCGACGCCTGCATTCGAGGTTACGATGGGCGACGTGGAGACTTTTGTTCCCCTGACTCCTACGGTCTTCCTGAGGGTGGCCCGCGGGGCCTATCGCATGCGCGAGCTGCACGATAAGCTCAACCGGCAGGCCCTTCATTTCGCAGAGCCTTGGCCGTACATGCCGCATCTCACCATTGCCAAGATGGACACTGAAGACGAAGCCATGAAGGTGCTGGAGATCGCTCGCCAGCGTTGGAGCGCCTACACCGGCCCGCGAACGCTTCGCATCGAGTCGCTGAACTTCGTCAAGGGATCTGGCGAACGCTGGGTCGACCTGGCGACGACGCCATTGCAACCCTTCCCGGTGAAATGAGGCTGGAAAAGCCGCTTGTTACGCCCGACGGTAATACGTATGGCTTCTACCGTCTGCGGCTTGCAGACCTGTACAGAGTGAATGGGGTACGCTGAGCGGTGGGATTTGAGTTGCCAGGTACGTTCCAGAGTTTAGAAACCCAGAATTTAGAACGGCCTTCGGGGGCGGCTGCTGGGCGCGGTTATCTGGGAAGACCTGGTGACAAATCTCAGGCGCAACCAGGCCATCCATCGCACGAGAGTGTAGTACCAGTGCGACTCCAGCGCGCAAGGAGGTCTTCCGGGATGATGGTTGAATCCGAAGTTGCTACACATACCGCCTCTGGCAGGCCATGTTACACCAAGGACCCAAGGAGCCGTTTTGGGTGCGAGCTGCGCTCGTGGATCATCCCATCCGGATGTTATTTTCGCCGATGATCGCCAATACCGACATGAGATGGGTGACGCCGAGAAGGTGACGAATCGGTTTGCCAACGTTGGCGAGTTCTAAAGCGCAGCCTGCCGACTTGGCGGAGACGTACAAACGAACGACCGTCCCCAGGCCCATGCTGTCCATGTGGGTGGTTTCCTGCAAGTCCAGCACAATTCGTTTGCAATCCGGAATCAGTTGCTTGACCTGGAGGTAGAGAAGATCGTTCACACCCGACACCAGCCTGCCGCTGCATCGCACCACGGCGGCGTTGCCGGTGCGATCAACGGCAAGCGTCAAGGGACTCGCGGCTGCTTTGTCAGGCATCAGGACCTGCCGGTGGAACGACAGAAATCACCATCGGGCGATTGTCACATATCGAAATGCGGAATGGAACACTACGGGCAACTTTTCTGGCGCCGTGCAGGGCAGAGTAGTGGGGTTCACAATGTATGCTGAAGGTGGTTGCTTCACGTCAGCAGATCGTTCCCTCGGCGGCGTTATTGCAAGTCCGGCAAAATCCGGAACCAGGAGGAAGAATTGAAACATTCGGTACGCGCAGTAATATTTGGCCTGGCACTTACCATGACTTCGAGCGCGTGGGCGCAGTGGTCCTCGGACCCCACGCAGAACCTTGTTCTCTCCAACTTTCCCAACGCGGACCAGGTGCAACCCAAGACCGCAGCCCTTCCCAACAACACTTGGTATGTGAGCTGGTTCAACAATAATCCCGTCATTCCAAATTCGGGGTACAACGTCTACTATCAGCTGCTCAGCGCAACTGGGGTCCAACAATTCCCGCAGAACGGCATTCAAGTGGCCCTGGAGAATGGGCTGAGTTCCACGCAGGACTACGGATTTGCCATCGACGGCGAGGGCAATGCCATATTGGCATTTCAGGACCTTCGCCGCGATCCCAACAACGCGCAGATCACAGTCGCCAAGATGAGCCCCACGGGCCAGGCGCTGTGGGGACCTTTGGGTGTAGCGCTGACGTTCGGCAATGTGAATAGCAACAACGCTCCCAAGGTGACGGTCACCACGGACGGCTACATCGTGGTTGGCTGGACTTCGAACAATCAAACCGTCCTGCAAAAGCTCACTCCCGGTGGCAGTCCAGTGTGGGTGGGAGCGACGGCGTCAAATTACGGCGTCGTGCTGCAACAGTCCGGATACTACTATTCGCTGGCCGACTTGCACGCCGGAGACAACGGCTCGGTAGTGGTTTCCTTTGTCGTGAATCAAGGCTTCGGCAGCAACAGTTATCTTTACGCCAACAAAATCTCGCCCAGCGGCCAGCTGATGTGGGGATCAGGAAACGTCCACGTCTTCGACGGCGGATCGCTGCAGTTCGGCGAGTTTCCCTACTTCGTTCCCGACGGCAACGGCGGCGGCGTGTTCTCGTGGTACACCAACAGCCCCACGCTGCAGGTCTACGCGCAGCACATTCTTACCGACGGCACCGAGGCGTTTGGACACAACGGATCGCAGGGAGCCATTGGCGGATCGGATGTAAGGGTGTCGCCTAGCCTGTCCTACAATCCGGCGACGCAGGAAACCTTCTTGGTCTGGACCGAGGAGGATTCGACACAGAGCTTTCAAGGAATCTCGGCGCAGAAATTCAATTCGGCGGGCGCGCTGGAGTGGGGTAACAGCGGACTCGTGATCGTCCCCTTGGGTAACGATGCCCAGATTAACCCGGTAAACGTGCAGATTGGCACGGGCGCGCTGGCGTATTGGATTGACGAGCAGGTAACCGGCAACGGCACGGTTGAAGCAGTCAAGCTCGATGGCAACGGCAGCCTCGTGTGTCCGGAATTCGCAGTTTCGTCGGCAGTGTCGCCAAAAGCAAGGCTGTGGGCTGGTCTGGCCCCGTCTGGCCTCAGCACGGTGGCTTTCCAAGACTACCGCAGCGGCAATTCGGACATTTACATCCAGAACGTTAATTCCGACTGCACGCTTGGCATCGAAGGGCGATGAGGCAGTGTAGTTCTTCGCTAGATCGTCTGCGCCGCTGAGTTGGCGCAACTACCCCGCAGGCACAGCACCTGCGGGGTTTTCTTTTCCATGCGCTCACGGGCCAGGCTCCAGTCCGCTTATCGGATCATCCCATCCGGCTCCATGCCCCGCCGGGCGGAGTCGCGGCACACCATCTTCGCCAGGTGGACGGTGTATTCGTACTTCGGCACCAGCGAGGTCAGGGTGAAGACCTGGTAGCCATCGCCTGAGATTTCAGCACGGCGAAAGAGTCCGGGCTCGGTCTCGGCGACTTCGTGGGTCCCCTGCAACTGGTCGAGGAACAATTGCGCCGACTTCTGGTCGGCATACCCGTGGGCGCTGGCCGCGGTGAGCGAGTCGGCAGCGTACGATCGGATCAGCTTCTGCCAATACTTTTGCAGCAAATCGGTGCTGGCGAAAGCATCAGCCCAGGTGATGCGCCCATTGATGGCCACGACCACGCCCTTCGCGCCCACCTTGCGCAGTTCGCGCATGAGTCCATCGTAATCGTCAGCGACGGAGGCGATCTTCTTCTCCACGTCGGGATTCTGCATGGCCTTGGCATAGGAGCTGGTGGCGCGCAGCGACGGACTCGCCTGCGGCGCTGCCATGGCCATGCCGCCAAGCGCCGACGCCACGTTGTCCCAGACACTTTGTTGATTGCGCGTTGCCATTGCCGGCATACGCACGCTGGGCTGAGCCATTTGTGACTTCATGCTGCCGAAATGGTCGGACGAGGCCACCCAGCGGCCGGGTTCGACACAGAAGACAGACAGATCGATGGGGCCGGACCTGGGCGGGACGATGCGGTCAACACCGATTACGCGGTCCTGTTTGCCGCCGGTCACCACCTCGCCGGCAAGCAGCAGCAAAGGCCGGTCGGAGTTGTTGACCAGCACCAGACGGTTGACTTCGGCGCCGGAACTTCGCGGTATGTTCGTGCCGGGACGAACCAGACCACGCAACGAACCGGCTTCGGCCACCACGACCAAACCCGATCGCACGCCTTCGTCCAGTGTAAGAAGATCGGCGGTGTCGCTCTCCACGCCTCCGACGATGGGGAAGATGCTGAGGTTTCCTTTGGTTACGGGGGGCAGGACGCGGTATTCGTGAGTGGCCGTTCCTGCGCTGACGAATGTCGCAGCTACGAACATGAAAGTGAGCTGCGCCAGCATGCTGTAAGTCATGATTGACCTCCGGGAGGCGCACACTTCCGGGACTTCACCGAGCGCGACTTTGCGGTTGGTGACGGGGCAGGCAGTGGGCCGTCTCTAGGAGAAGAACGCAAGACGATGTCTTTCTTGCAGACGAATTGATACGATTCGCTCACATGGCTTCCGCCTCCGCTGCCAGCCCGCTCGACGCGCAGATTGCCGCCGCCTTGCGGGAGTTCTGCGCCCAGCGGTACGAGGCCAGCGGAGCGCGAAAGTTCGGCATCGATGAGGCGGAGCTCGCGGGGATACTTGCCGACGTGGGTGCCCAGTGCAAACTCACGGGTACAGCGGTCGAGCTGCGAAACTTTCTGGCGTCCCTTCATCTGGAAGACCTGGTCCTGGCGCGGGCCTGCATGAATGGAAACGAATCCGCCTGGGAGACTTTTCTCTTGCGGTACCGGGTTACGCTCTATGAGTCGGCATACAAGATGGCGCGGGAAGAATGCGCTGCCCGGGAACTGGCCGATTCGCTTTACGCCGAGATCTACGGCGTGGATACCAAGGGGCAGGAGCGGACCTCCAAGCTTCGCTACTATCAGGGACGCGGCTCGCTGCAAGGCTGGCTGCGGACAGTGCTGGCGCAGGAGTACATCAACCGCTACCGCAGTTCCCGGCGGACGACCAGTCTGGATGAGGCACTGGATGACGGACGCCAGTTCGAGGCCAGGGAAGCCGATGTCAGCGTCGCCGACCCTCGCGTCGAGGATGCGGCGGCCGCGGAGCTGGCCGCATTGGAGCCGGAAGGCCGCTTCCTGCTGGCGGCTTATTACCTTGACCGGCGAACGCTGGCCGAGATTGCCAAACTGATGGGCGTGCATGAGTCCACCATCAGCCGCAAGCTGGAGCGCGTCACCTCGGCTTTGCGCAAGAGCATTCGCAAGCGGGTGATTGAGTCAGGCATGTCGCCACGTCAGGCGGACGAAGCCATGCAGGATGTGGACGTGCGCGACTTGCGCATCAAAGTTAAGGAGACTTTGCGGCAAGAAACGCCGGAAGGCGCGTTCTACAAAGAGAAGGACGAGTGCGGATGAACCAGGAACTGCCTAACCCGGCACGAAAGGCGCTCGCCCGGCAACGCGGCGGTGAAGACCATCCTTCGCCGGACGCGCTGACGGCATTTGTGGAACGCACGTTGCCACGTGACGAGCGAGACCTCGTCACCAGTCACCTGGCGCTTTGCGCCGATTGCCGGGAAGTGGTTTTCCTCGCCAGCAGTGCGGCTGAAGATGCAGTGATTGACGAGGAAGAATTGGTGGCGGCGGCTGCGGCTCGCGAGATGGTTCCAACTCCGGTTTACGGGAACGCGCTTCAACAACCTGTTGCTTCGGCCGGGAGTCCTCGGCGTCGATGGGGGCTCGGGATGGGCTGGGCGGCTGCAGCGGTGGTGGGATTGGCCGTCTTCGGTGTTGTGATATGGCAGCGCGTGAGTTCAAGAGATCTGGCTCACCTCGCTGTTTCGAGCGTTGCCAGCAGCGCTCAGACGCGGAACCTTACCCAACCGGCTGCTTCGCCGATGTCTTCTACACTCGAGACGTCCGGGAAAACCACACAGGCAGAGTCTGCCATTGCAATAACCCCCAGGGCCGCCGTAGCTGGCGCGCCGGCACGAAAGGCCACAAAAGAACATCCATCGGCGCCAAGAATGGCGGCCGCTTCAGCAGACGAGAGCGCCCAAACGGCCGGTAGTGTTGTGGGAGGCGCCAAAGTCGCCGCAGCGGGCCCTGGGACGAATGCCGCGCTAGTGGGAAATCAAGCCGACACATTGTCGCAGTTGCGTCCAAGTGAGGCCCTGGCGAAGCCGGCGCTGCCGATGCGGCTCGCCAACGCCGCGAGGGGGCAATGGCGCATCAGCGCCGATGGGCGCCTGGAACATCGCGTGGCTGCTAATGACTGGACAGGCGTGCTCAGCGATCAGGCTACGACGTTCCGCGTCGTGACTGTGGTCGGAAATGACGTGTGGGCCGGTGGCAGCGGGGGTGCACTGTTTCACTCGAGCGACGCTGGGCAGCATTGGAGCCAGGTCCCGCTGGTCACCAGTTCCGGCGCCGAAACCGGCAACATCGTTTCCATCCAGTTCAGCGATCCTCAGCAGGGAACGGTCATTACCGGCAGCGGCTCACGCTGGAGCACGTCTGACGGCGGGGTCACGTGGGCATCGCGGTAGGTCTGCAAACCGATCTGGCCGGACTTGGGATCTCCGCAGTCAGGAGCAAAACTCGCGAGTTTCATCCACGTCCTCCAGTTCGAGTTCCTCTGACAGGGAAAACCTCGATCCCGCCCGGATACAGTTATGACTTTCCGCCGTAAGGTTTGGTATAGTTGCGGGAATTCTAGCCGCCGTTCGTCTTCGCGGCCCCTACGCCTTGATCGGGGAAGGAAGGGGGCAGATGCCCGGATCTCTGCGCACGTCGAGGATTTTTGTATTCTGGCTGGCCTGCATGAGCGTCGCTCATGTCACGTTGTTCTGCGCCAACGGCTACGGGCAGGGTTTCGGGACCACGAAGAAGAAGATAACCCTGCATCGCAAACTGCCGCCGAACGCCCATCTTACGGGCAAAACCTTCAAGGTTGAAGCGAACGCCCACGGCAGCATCCAGCAAGACGTCCCCCAGGACTTGAGGACCATGCTGGAGGTCGAGATCATGAAGGATGATGCCCGTCTGAGTCAGGACGACAAGAGCCCCGACAACCTGATCCTCTGCACCGTTACTCAGTATGCACAGCCGACGCCCCAATCCTCCACCAGCCAGCAATATGAGGTTGGCTCCAAGAAGCCGCAGAATGTAACGGTGACGCGTTATACCGGCCTGCTGACCGTGTCTTACGTGGCGAAGGACCGCAGCGGACGCACGCTGGACTCGGCCAACATCTCCGCCAAGTACGACGATGCGTTTGACCAGAATGGCTCGACGAAGAAAGGCATCACGGGAAAGATAAGCGGCACATTCAACACGATTGCACACGGCAAGAGCGACGCGGACACGCCCCCAACGGCTGCGGACCTGAAGAACAAGCTGTTGAGCGACGTGGTCAAGCAGATTGCTTCCCGGCTGGTGGTAACCGATGAGTCGGTAGAGGTCCTGCTGGCCCAAGGCAAGCTTGGCGACTACAACAAACTGGCAGAAAATGCCCGCTGGAGCGATTACGTGGAAAAGCTGGAAACCATGACACCGTTCCCCGGCAAAGAAGACGATGCCTACCGCCTGTACAACATTGGAGTGGGCTACGAAGCCATGGGCTATGCGGCGGAAGATCAGAAGGCCGCGCAGAAGAACCTCCAGGACGCTGCCATCAACTACGGCAAGGCGGCCGACGACAAGCCCAGCGAGAAGTATTTTATCCCGCCGCAAAATCGCATCGAATCAGCCCTGGTGCACTACAAGAAGCTGCAAGAGCAACCGGTTTCAGCCAGCACCACCTCGGGCTCGAAGTCTTCGAGCGGCGACACGGCTTCGAAATCAAGCAAGAGCACGACCACAAAGACGGCCCACAGTGGAACCAGCTCGGCAACACCTTCAACCAAGTCGAATTCCACAGGAACAGGCAAGAGCCTTGCCTCCTCGAGCACGGCGAAGTCTTCGGGACCACCGCTTACCAACGAGCAGGTCATTAAGCTGGTGAAGGCGAATGTCGACGAGGAGAACATCATCGATACTATCCGTCATGCATCAGCGGTGAACTTTGATCTGAGCGTCGACGGCGAAGTCAATCTGGCGAACAATGGAGTGAAAGGGAAGATTCTCACTGCCATGAAGGCGCGCGCCCGCCAGGGCAAGACGGCCACGCAATGATCGCACGGCGGCTCATCGTGCTGATGCTGTTGGCCGGCGCAGCTGTGCAGGCGCAGGAGCGTTGCGGAGTAGGTAAAGATCTGGTCCTGCAAACGCTGGAGCGCGTGCACCCGGGCAGCAACGCCTCCACCATGCAAGACGGCGTCGAGCTGCTGAAGCACGCCATCTCTACCTGTCCGACACTGGGCGACGCCTGGTACTATCGCTCTCTGCTGGAACGCAATCTGGGCAATGCGCGCCTGGCGGACTACGCCCTGAAGAAGGCCCAGGACAACAACTCCGAGGCGTATCAGCAGAGGCTCGATCCCTTCACATCTTCGACGAAGCCGAACGTGCCGCCGCCCGCCAGCCCGATTCGTGACAAATGGGCGCTGATCGTGGGCATCAGCACATTCCAGCAGCCGGAGATTGAAAAGCTGGGCATCAAGTTCACCACCACCGACGCTGTGGCGTTCGCGGATTTGCTGAAGAACCCCGGCGTGGGGCGCTTCAAGCCGGACCACGTCATCACGCTGAAGGACAGGGAAGCCACGACCGTCGCCATCAAGGAGAAGCTGAACCTGCTGGCGCGAATGGCGGGGCCGGATGATCTTGTGGTCGTGTATTTTGCCACGCATGGTTCATCGCGCGACATGGACACCGCGAATGCCAGCTACATTGTCACTTACGATACCCAGGTGGGCCCGAATTTTACCGACCAGGACTCGCTGTTCGCCACCGGGCTGGGGATGGCTGAGGTGGCCAGCGCCGTTGCCAGCCGCTTTAAGGCGCGACGCACGATCATTGTGCTGGATACCTGCTACAGCGGTGGGGCTGCGGGCGCAAGAAAAGGTTTGCTGACGCCCGGTTCGGCAGTGCCGAAGGATACCCTGGACCTGATGAAACAGGGAACGGGCCGGGTGGTGCTGTCGGCCAGCCAGGGTAACGAAGAAGCGATCGCAGACGGGGCGCTGGGCGGCGGTCACGGTTTGTTTACTTACTACTTGATGGAAGCGCTGAAGCGCAGCCATGGACTGGAGCCGATTGGCACAATGTTTTCCAATGTTCAGCAACAAGTGTCAGCGCGGGCCCGCTCGCTGCGAGCAACTCAAGTTCCTGCAATGGCCCAGAGCGACGAGGGCGATCAGATTGTCATCGGCGTAGCGCCCGCGGCTGGTTCAAGCCCGACCGGAGGGTAGTCGCCCGCGGTGCGTAAATTCATTGCGCCAATCTCCAAGTCTCGCGGTATTCTTGTGCCCTGTTCCTGACCTGACGCACCGCCATGGAAGAAAGCTATCCATCGAAACCGGAAGAGCCGTACGGTCGTCACCTCCTCTGGCATATCTTCGGGTATGTCACAACGCTGGTGCTGGTCGGGGTGGGCAGCTTCTACTTTGAAGACATCAAGAACCACTTTCCCGATCTGATCACCGCGCAAATGCGGGTTTACAACGGGATTTCCCATTGGGAAGCGCGCCAGCCACGTCCCAAGTGGGTGGTTGGCGTCGAGATCGATAATGCCACCTTCTTCGATAATCTCCGCCTGAACGGCCAATACGACATCACGGACCGCGGCTTTCTCGCCCACGTTATCGACAACGCCGTGGCCGCTAACGCAGCCGTCATCGCGCTGGACATCAATCTGACCAGCGTGAAGGAGGACAACACCGATCTCATTCGCAAGCAGAAGAACCGCGCGCTTTACGACGCGATCTACCGGGCGAAACAGGCGCACATACCAGTCGTACTGACTTTCGGCTTCGACCCCGACAACATGACGCGGTTGGACGAGAACATTAGCGATCCTGCCGAGCCGAATGTGGACAGAGCGGCGCCGTCTCCCACCAGTGGCCTCGTCGCGGTGACACCAACCGGGCAGGCTCGTCCATTGTTCGACTTGCATCCCTGTGTTGATACGCAGAGCAGTGTTGATGTGCAGAACGCACATCTTTATGATCCACGGCTCGGGCTGGATCGTGCATCGGAAGATATGAGGAAGGTGCCACTGGCCCACGATGGAATCCGGGACGGAAAACTGGTTTCCTGTCCGTCGTTTGCCCTACAGGTGGTGGACGCCTTTGAAGGGACAACCGGAATCACGCGTTTGAGTCGCGACCGGTTTAACTGGTGGATCGACAACGGCCAGTTCGTGTACACGACTTTCCTGCCGCAGAAGGACTTTCCGCATATCTCGGCCGCCGCTGCTTATAACGGTACGGATGATGCCATGAGAGCCATGCATCACCGGATTGTCCTGATTGGCGGGAACCGCAGTCAGTGGCCGGATAGCCCTACAAAGGTCGACAATCACCCCAGTCCGGCGGGCGACATGGCGGGAATGTATTATCACGCGAATTACATCGAAGGTCTGCTTGATGATCGCATCAAGTCGCCGGTGGGGCGGGTCAAGATGGCTCTCCTTGATGTGCTACTGGCGGCGCTGGTGATGTGGCTGGTCTGGCGATTGAGAGGAAAACCGCTGGGCGGCCAGCTGGCATTTCTGGTAGGGGTCTTTATCGCCATTGCTTTGGCCTATGTGACCTTCGTGAATTTTGGATTTGTGGTGGATGGTTTTGCTATGCTCGTGCTCCTGGTGCTCCATACCATTTATGAGCACTACGTGCACTTGCTGGAGCACCGTCATGCATCAGGAGGGTGAGATGTCGAAGAAGCCCGCAAGACTGGCCGCTCTGATCACGCTGCTGCTGTTCTCCGCAGCTGCATTCGCTGGCCTACCTGATGGGCAGGCGACAACTCAGAACCAGACGAACGCGAACGCGAAGGCAAACTCCAAAAGCGGAGACCAAAAGAAGCCTGCTCTTCCGCCGAAAGACGCCGACAAACTCGCCAAGGAAGATAAGCTGTCCAAAGAGAGATATTCCACTCGCGGCCTGCATCCACCGGACAAAGCCAGCGATAACAAAACTCAAAGCGGCTCCAGCAAAGACTCCCAGGCTGCCGGCAAACCGGATGCGAAGGACCCGAAGTAATCTGGCAGGAGCCGGTGCGGTATGAGTGCGCAGACCATCGACGATGTAGTCTCCGCGCTGGACGCGATTGTTCAGCAGTCCTATGAGAGCGCGAGCCGCCTGGGCTATTTTGCGGCACTGTACCGGCGGGTGACCTGCGCGGTGCGGCAAGGTATCGCCGGTGGCAACTTCCAGAACGGCCCGTTGATGGAGCAGTTGGATGTAGTTTTCGCGTCGCGATACCTCGCTGCGCTCGCCACTTTTCAGGCGGGCGGGGTAGCGACGCGAAGCTGGATGCTCGCTTTCCAGGGCTGCAACGATGCCGACCTGCTCATCCTGCAGCAACTGCTGACGGGCATGAACGCGCACATTAACCTGGATCTAGGCATTGCCGCTGCACAGGTCAGTCCCGGGGAACAGTTGCCGCAGCTCAAGCCCGACTTTGACGAGATAAACGCAGTACTGGCAAGTCTGGTAGGCGCCGTGGCATCCGAGATTGCGGCCGTTTCTCCTCTGATTGGCGATCTGGAAAAGATTGGCTTGCGCAGCGAGACGTCGCTGGTCAACTTCGACATGACGGCGGCGCGCGACGCGGCGTGGCTGACCGCACAGCGTTTAGCTAGCGAGCCGTCCATCCT
>PLBD01000564.1 GCA_003135315.1 Acidobacteriaceae bacterium
GAATGAGGAAGACTTCGGCATGCTGGCGGAAAAAATGTCAGAGGACGATTACCGGGTGATGATGGGTTATCACAAGCCGGTAGATCGCGCCAAGCTGCCGCCCTTAGTGGTCCAGGCTTTGCTCAAGATGCAGCCCGGGCAGGTCAGCGACATCATCCAGGTCGACCAGGCCTATACGATCCTGCGGCTGGTGAAGCACATCCCGGCCGGCAAAACGACATTCGCCCAGGCTAAGGAATCATTGCAAAAGGAACTGCAGCAGAAGAAGACCAACGAGGTTCGCGCGAGCTTCGACAAGCAACTNNCCACGGGTTGAATGTAAACGGCAGCGCTACCGCCTCTGGGTATTATTACAATCCTAATTTTGTCTCCTACAATATCTCGCCGTATTACGGACAATCGCGGGCCAACTCCGACTACCAGTCCATCTCCGACAGCAGCGGGGTCACTCTCGCCAGTTCGATCTTCAGCGGCAGCCATTTTCCGGGGCAAGTGACCTACGCCGCCGCCTATGACAGCGAGGGACAATTTGCCGTTCCCGGATTGCCTAACTACACCACCCATGGCAACAGCGACACATTCGGGATCGCCTGGAGTGAGTTTGTTCCCGGCCTGCCCAGCCTCACCGCAAGCTTTCAGAGAGGGAGCAATCAGTACTCGGTCTATGGAGCCACGGACAATGGCAATTCGGACTTCCACTCCTTCAACCTCAGTTCAAGTTATTTGATCGCGGGTTTCAACCTCGGAGGCTCCTACAATAATGGAGCTTCAAACTCACTTATACCTGAGGTTTTCCAGGGCGAGCAGACTGGAACCATTACCACTGACAATAGTGGCTTCGGCTTTAACGTTGCGCATAAACTTCCCCTGAACGGAAGTTTTTCCACCAGCTTTTACCATTCAGACATCGACACCGATTATCTGGGCTACAAATACCAGGGGAACTTCGACACCGAGGTCGCCTCTATGGGCATGCAGCCTACCGATAAGCTGCATGTAGCGGCATCTGCGAGTTATACCGACAATCTCGCGGGTGTTCTCTATGGGTCGCTGCTCACGTCTGGCAGCAGTAGCATCCTGCCGACCAACAGTTTAGATTCTTCCCATGCCTGGGACTTAAACGGGGGTGCCAGCTATTCCTTGGCGACAAACCTGTGGCTCCAGGGCCAGGTCGATCGTCGCGAGCAGACGTATTTGGGCGAAGATTTTGGAGCAACCTCGTATAGCGCCGGCGTTGCCTACGCTCATAGTTTATTCGGCGGCGCAATGAACAGTGCGGTTAGTGTGATTGACAGTAGAATCGACAACAGCAGTCAGAATGGCCTCGGCTTCTCGGCCAACGCCAACTATAATCGCAGAATCGGCCAGTGGATCGTGAACGGGTCCGCTAGCTACGCCCAGAATGTCTCAACCCTGCTGATCACTTATATGACTTCCTACTATAACTACTCGGGGAATGTGAGGCGCCGTTGGGGAAATTTGAATTTTACCGCCGGAGCAAACTTCGCCCATAGTGGTCTGACCGATGAACCCGGCACCGACAGCAGCAGCCAGGGCTATACCAGCAGTTTTGGTTATGGACGGTGGATCAACCTCACCGGCAACTACGCCAAATCGAGTGGCGTCGGACTGATTACCGGAAACGGAATCCTGCCGGTGAATTTGTCGCCGATTCTGCCGGAGAATCTGGTTACGCTTTATGGTGGCACCGGCTACGGTGTGTCACTATCAAGTATGCCAGTGCGTAAGTTGACGATTGCGGCCAGTTATGCCAAGTCATCCAGCAACACATCGATCGCAGGGATCGCGTCGGCGAACCAATTTGAGTCGAAGAATGTACTGCTGCAGTACCAATTCCGTAAGATGTACCTGACGGGAGGATACGCCAACCTTTCGCAGGGCTTCAGCGTGTCGGGCATTGCACCGTCGAGCGTATCGTCGTTTTATATCGGAGTTTCCAGGTGGTTCAATTTCTTCTAGCGGGAGCGCGCACGAGAAAACACTTCTTATCCCACGTCGCCTGCGCCGTTCTCCTGCTGCTGACGCCGGGTTGGGCGTCCAAGACCAAGGAGAAACCTGTCCAGCCTGCGCTTCCGGACATGATGCTGGAAGGCGGCCGCAAGCTCAGCTTCGAGCGCAGCTTCAGCTCGCAGCGCGAGGTCAAGCCCAAGCGCGGCTTCTGGACCCGCGTGGTCGACTTCGTTGCCGGCGAGCCGGATTTCCGCAGCCTCGTCCGTCCGTATAGCGTGGCCGTCGATTCCCGCGGACGCATTATCGTGACCGACCCGGGAGCCTACGGGGTCCACATCTTCGATTTCCAGCAGCAAAAGTACAAGTTCCTGTCGCGCGTCGATAAAGGCAAAGACCCCATGCTGACGCCGCAGTGCGTCGCTGTGGATGCGCAGGACAATATCTACGTGACCGATACGGAGTCAGGCAAGGTGTTCGTCTTCAACTCCGAGGGTAAGTTTCAGCACACCCTGGGCAGCCTGAAAGGCGGCGAAGGGTACTTCAAGCGTCCTACCGGGATTGCCGTCGATTCGGCGGCCCAGCGAATTTATGTGACCGACACGCTGCGCGACAAGATCTTCGTGATGGATATGCAGGGCAACGTAGTGCAGACCATCGGGAGCAACGGCGAAGGACCGGGCGAGTTCAACTTCCCCACCGAGCTGCGGCTCGACGGCCAGAACCTGGTGGTGGTGGACGCCATGAATTTTCGGGTGCAGGTGCTGGACCGCTCCGGACAGTTTCAGTATGCCGTCGGTAAGTTGGGTGACGAGTCGGGAACCATGTTCCGCC
>PLBD01000408.1 GCA_003135315.1 Acidobacteriaceae bacterium
CTAATTGCTAGTTGCTAATTGCTTCTCTCACGACAACTCATACCCTCGCGGCGGGCTCACCACATCCGGCTTGCGGGCGATCAGCAGCAGCGCGCCAATCCGCTTGAAGTCGCGCAGCTCCTCGGCGTTCTTGAACCACTTGCCGCTGTATTCCTCCGGCGTCGGCGTTAGGTCCGGAACCCGCACCGCCCGCACATCCTGATATCCGTGTTCTTTCAGCAGTTCGATGTACTCCTGCTCCGAGCGCACCTGCACCGGCACCTGTAGCCCGTCCACCCAGCGCAGCGAATAGGGATTGTCTGTGTACAGATTGATCAGGATGTACAGCTCGCCTTTGGGCGCGAGCACGCGGAATAATTCATCCAGCGCGCGATCCTGGTCGCCGTAGTAATAGAACGACTCCACCGACAGCACCTTGTCGAAGAAGTTTTCCTCCCAGGGAATCTGCTCGGCCGAGCCAACAACGAATAGCAGATTGTCGTACGCCGTGGAAGTCGCGCGCGCGATGCGAATCATCTCGTCCGAGACGTCGAGCCCGACAACCTGCCCCGGCCGCTCGCCGCCTCCGACAAGCTGGGCCAGCAGCCGGCTCGCCCATCCCGCACCGCAACCCAAGTCGAGCACGCGCTGCCCCGGCCTCAATCCCATCAGCGCCAGCGTCTGCTGGGTGATGCTGATGTGGTGCTGCTCCATCTCCTCGCCGCGGCCGGCCTCGGCCCACTGGTTGAACTCGCGCCGCATCTGCTCGTCGACGGAAATTGTTTTGTTTTCGCTCATTCGCTCCTCGTGGTCTGGCTCTTGGCTCTTGGCTTTTAGCTATTAGCTCTTAGCATTCAGCTACACCGTCTTCGGCGAAGTTGCGGACTCAACATCGCTCGCTAACCCCTAGCCCACTGAGACAATGAATCGTCTTCAAAAGCTAAAGGCTAAGAGCTAAAGGCCAATCGCTTGTCGTTATGGATGCATCTCCAGCTTCTATGGTACAGTCGCGGAAACTCATGGCTCAACCTCCCCAGCCGACCAACGGCGAGACCCACCCCATGCTCTACTGCCCAACTTGCGCGCGCGAGGTCGACGATCCGCTCACCTGCGGCGACTGCTCCGCCGTGATCTGCCGCGCCTGCGGCACACCGCTGGAGATACCCGAGGACCTCGGCATCGGGTAGAGGGCCGGTCGAGTGAGTTCCCGAAGAGTACGCTCGGGTACCGGCTTGGAGACCGATGGAGTTACTTGTTATCAGTCACTTATGGGAAAGTGCACCAGATCTGATGCGAAATGGCATTATAGTGCTATAAACAGCTTAGCGTTATAAGCACTATTTTACTATCACGATAACTCCGTAAAGTGCCGCTTGCGGGCTCCAGGAAGCCGCAGGAGCCACGAGAGAGGCCTCGGGCGACCTACGGGTCGTCCGAAGATTTTGAGCCCCTCAGAAGGCGTTTAAACGCGATTTCCCGATTTGGGAGGAAATTCAACCGCCAAAGAAGCCCGGTGCCGTCGCCGCCAGACTCCATTTGGGAGCGACTGGTCCGGAAGGACCAAGCGCGGCAAGGATCGATGGCCCAGCGCACCAGTGCGTGTTTCTGTCTGGGGTGAACTGACTTTGCTTTTCGGTAGTGAGTACGCGTCACGAAAAGCAAGCGCCGTAGGCGCGAAACATCATAGCCCAGCGCTTTCAGCGCTGGGTAACGTACCATTAATCACCTGAGTGCCATAGGCACGGCAGAATCGAAGCTCAATAAAATTCGTTTGTGCCGTCCCGTATGGGACTCGCGACACATTGCGCAGCGTCGCACCTTCCGCCTGTCAGATCACTCCCTGAATCGGCATCACCCCGGGCGAAAGGCAAACGGTCGAAATTTTGGCTAAAAGAGCCGTATTCGCTAGTTGCTAATTGCTAGCTGCTAGTTGCTTCTACTTCACCGCAACATTCACCAACCGCCCCTTCACCACCAGTACCTTCACGATCTCCTTGCCTTCGATCGCGGCCTTCACCTTCTCGTCAGCCAGCGCGAGCTCGCGCACTTGGTCGTCCGCCGCATCGGCCGCCACAACAATCCGGCTGCGAATCTTGCCGTTCACCTGGATGCCAATCTCAATCTCTTCTTCCTTCGCCAGCGCAGGGTCGTACTTTGGCCAGGGCGCGCGCAGCAGTTCGGACGATTCGCCCAGCATCTCCCACATCTCATGCGCCAGATACGGTGCAAACGGCGCCAGCATCAGCACCAGCCTGCGCTGCGCGTCGGCCAGCAGCGGCAATGCTGCGTTTGCCCCATCCAAGCCGCTTTTGCTTGGGTGGGGATTTCCGCCGCCCTGCACGCTGTCTTCATAGGCGTGAAGTTCGTTCACCAACTCCATCAACGCAGAGATCGACGTATTGAAATGCCAGCGGCCGGAGAAGTCCTCGGTGATGCGCTGAATGGTCTGGTGCAACTTACGCTGCACCTTGCGCGCTGCGGGAGAGAGTTGGCCATCATGACTGTTATTCCATGCCGGATCATCCGGCTTGGCATTCCGCGTGACAAACCTGTACACCCTCGACAAGAACCGGCTGATGCCTTCGACTCCCGCATCCTGCCAATCCAAATCCCGGTCCGGAGGCCCGCCGAATAACGTGTACATGCGCGTCGCGTCGGCGCCGTAGCGCGCCACCATGTCGTCAGGCGAGACCACGTTGCCCAGGCTCTT
>PLBD01000163.1 GCA_003135315.1 Acidobacteriaceae bacterium
GCCCTGGCGCGCGAAAATCAGCGCAAGGCCGGCGTGGAGAACGTCGAGTTCCTCAAGGGTGAGATCGAGAACATTCCATTGCCCGACAACTCCGTCGATGTGATCATCTCCAACTGCGTCATCAATCTCTCGGCCGACAAAGACCAGGTGCTGCGCGAGGCCTTTCGCGTCCTGAAGCCGGGCGGCCGTTTTGCTGTGTCTGACGTTGTGGTACATGGCGATGTTCCACCGCAGGTGCGCGAAAGCGTGCTGCTGTGGGTGGGCTGCATCGCCGGCGCGCTGCAGGACACGGAATACTCCGCCAAGCTGGCCACGGCCGGATTTGCGGCCATCGAGATCGAACCGACGCGGGTCTACAAAGTGGAGGACGCGCGCGCCTTTCTGACGGCTAAAGGTCTTGACGTCGATGCCCTCGCCGCGCAAGTCGATGGCAAGTTCATGAGCGCCTTCATCCGCGCCAGGAAACCTCAGGCCAACGGATAACCATCATGCCGGCCCACTACAACGTTCTCTTCCTCTGCACCGGCAACTCGGCGCGCTCCATCATGGCGGAAGCAATCCTCAACTTCAAGGGACGTCCAACCTTCACCGCGTACAGCGCAGGCAGCCATCCGACGGGCACAGTTCGTCCCGAGGCGCTTCGCCAATTGGAACTGGCCACGTTGCCGCCCGCCGGCCTGCGCAGCAAGAGCTGGGACGAGTTTGCCAAGCCCGGCGCCCCGGAGATGGACTTTGTGTTCACGGTTTGCGACAACGCCGCTAACGAAGTTTGCCCTCTCTGGCCCGGCCAGCCGATGACCGCACACTGGGGAATTCCCGATCCTGCCGCGGTCGCTGGGTCGCCAGATGAAGTTGAGCGCGCCTATCGCGAGGCCTTCATGATGCTGGAGTGCCGAATCGGACTGCTCCTGGCGCTGCCGATCGCCAGTCTCGGCAGACTAGCCATCCAAAAGGAAATCCACCGCATTGGACAGCAGCAATAAAGCGATGCAGAGCAAAGTGACATCCCGCCTCAGCGTTCTCGATCGCTACCTCACGCTGTGGATTTTTACCGCCATGTTGCTTGGCGTGCTTTCGGGATGGGCGCTCCCCGGCGTCGTTCCCTTACTCAACCGCTTCAGCGTCGGCACCACATCGGTTCCCATTGCCGTGGGCCTCATCCTGATGATGTATCCGCCGCTCGCGAAAGTTCGCTACGAAGAGCTGGGCGAGGTCTTCCGCAACAAGAAAATCCTCGCGCTTTCGCTGGTGCAAAATTGGCTGATCGGTCCGGTGCTGATGTTTGTGCTCGCCATTATTTTCCTGCGCGGCTATCCCGCGTACATGACCGGCTTGATCCTGATTGGGCTGGCGCGCTGCATCGCGATGGTGATCGTGTGGAACGAACTGGCGAAAGGCGACACACAATACGCAGCTGGCCTGGTGGCATTCAATTCCGTCTTCCAGGTGCTTTTCTACTCTGTCTATGCGTGGATCTTCGTCACCAAGCTGCCGCTGTGGTTTGGCTTGCGAGGCATGGTGGTCAACGTTTCCATCCGCGACATCGCGGAAAGCGTGTTCATCTATCTCGGCATTCCATTTCTCGCCGGAATCATCACGCGCTTTTCCCTGGTGGCACTCAAAGGGCGCACTTGGTACGAGCACACCTTCATTCCCCTCATCAGCCCAATCACGCTGGTCGCGCTGTTGTTCACGATTGTGGTGATGTTTTCCCTGAAGGGCGAATACATCCTGCGCCTTCCCTTCGACGTTATCCGCATCGCCATTCCGCTGTTGATCTACTTTGTGCTGATGTTCCTGGTGTCGTTCTACATGGGCTACAAGCTCAAGGCCGGCTACTCCCAGTCGGCAACGCTTTCCTTCACCGCGGCCAGCAACAATTTTGAGCTGGCCATCGCGGTGGCCGTAGCGGTATTTGGGATCAATTCAGGCGAGGCATTCGCGGCGGTGATTGGCCCGCTGGTCGAGGTTCCAGCGATGATCGGCCTGGTCAACGTTGCGCTCTACTTCCAGCGCAGATACTACGGCCAGAACGGCCTGGCCGAAGGCGGCGGAATTAGCTCCGGGCTTGCATCTTCTGCAGCAGTTCATGGCCGGCGTGCTCGGGATCGGCCAGCTTGAATCCGCTTTCCAGCAGTACCGTGGTGGCATTGGGGGCCAGCGGCTTCAGCGCTTCTACCACACTGTGGGATGCCAGTTGCGAGCTGTCGGGTCCCAGCACGATGTAGTCGACTTTGGCCGCGCTCAGCAGGGTCTTGGCATCGCGGACGCGGCAGGTGGACAGGACCTCGTAGCCATGATGTTGCAGCAGGGTCCGCACAAACGCGCACAGGTCAGGTGATTGGTCCACGAAGAGCACCAGCGGCCCCGCGCCTTTCGTTCCCGGCGTCACCGCCGCCGGCTCTTTCAGGAACGAGACGATGGCTTCCTCTTCCGAGTCGTACACGCGGAAGATGTTGGACAGCTTCGTCATTTGCAGCAGCGTGGCAAGAAAGGGTTGGGGCGCGGCCAGCCGGAAGTCGCCGCCGCGGCCGCGAGTATGCGATAGGAACCGTACCAGCAGGCCCATGCCGGTGCTGTCCACGCGCGTCACCTCGCCCGTATGCAGCACGAACCGGTTGAATTCCACCATGCCACGATTGACCGCGGCTTCCAGAAAGCTGACCTCTTCGCCGGTGACGATGCGGCCCATGCACTTCACCACATACACCTTGCCGCAAGGACGGCAATCCACGGAAAGTGACATGCAAACCTCGGCTATAGGAGTAGAGATTCCCTGCCACTGTATCACCAGCGGGAATGGATGCTGCAACCATTTGTTCGGGATAGCAGAGCAGGAACCTGAGGCGGTCGCTTACGACACCGAGCGTTCCTGGACAGCTTCTTTCGGCGCGGCCTCGCTCGGCGCTTCCAGTTGCGGGGTGGGAGCCACCACCGCCTTTTGTTTTTCTTCCAACTCGATTCTCAGCAACTCGCCCTCCAGTTGACGTTTCAGGTCGTCGCGCATCACGCGAAACTGCGCCATAAACTTCGCCAGCTGCCGGGCAACCTCCGGCAGTTTCTTGGGGCCAAAGATGAGCAGGGCCAATATCAGGATGAAGAGGACGTCAGGCATGGCGAACAGGCACGGTTGGTCCGGAGCTCAGCGCAGCGCGTCGGCAGGCGCGCCAGAGACTACTTCTTCTTTTCGTCCTCAGAAGGCGCGACCGGGTCCTTGGCATTCATGGACTCTTTGAAACTGCGGATGCCTTCGCCCAGGCCCTTCCCCAGTTCGGGCAGCTTCTTCGGGCCGAACACCAGCAGAGCGATAAACAGGATCACCAGCAGGTGCATCGGTTGGAACAGGTTGTCAAGCATATGAACTCCTACTCCCTAAGCATAGCGCATCTGGCAAGGTTTGAGCAGATTCCGGCTCTTTCCTACTGGATGCGTAAGGCTTCCACCGGTTCAATCGAAGCCGCCCGTCGCGCCGGAACCAATCCTGCGATGAACGCGCACAATCCCAGCGCGGCAATCGCCCCGCCCAGAATTACCGGATTGAAGGCGCCCACGCCGTAGAGCTTGCTCGCCATCAGGCGGCCGGTAAGGATCGCCAGCGGAACTCCGATGATCAGCCCGAGACCGATCTGCCAGAAGGCGCCGCGCAGAACCATCGCAACGATGTCTTTGCGGTCGGCGCCCACGGCCATGCGAATGCCGATCTCGCTGGTGCGGCGCGCAATGTTGTAAGCCGTAACGCCGTAGAGTCCGACCGACGCCAGCAGTAAGGCGAGCAGGCTAAACAACTCCGTCAGGCGCGCGATGACCCTTTCCTGGTTGAAGACTCGAACCACCTGTTCGCCAAAGGTGTGCATCTCGATGATGCTCAGGTTGGGGTCGATACCGGCCAGCACCCGCCGCACCTGGGGGCCGATATCCTCCGCCGGTCCTGCGAACTGCATCTCGATCCTGCCGGGATATTCCGACTGCGATATCATGCGCCGATAGTTAGGCTCCACGAAGTTCGTATTCTGAAAATAGGGAAGAAAGAACATCGGGTTCTGCTTGTATTGGGTGTCCGTCGGATCGCGATACTGCGTGTCTTTGACCACGCCGACGATTTCATAGTCTCCGCTGTGACCTGGTCGATCGAATCCGAAGTGTTGGCCGATAGGATCTTCTTGGGGGAAGTATTTGCGTACAAAACTCTCGTCCACCACGGCTACTCTTTGCGAGCTAGCCGTGTCTTCTTCGCCGATAGCGCGGCCGCGCAGGACCGGGGTGCCAATCACCTTGAAGTAATCGGGGCTGACGCGCAACCATCCGGCGTCGGTATCCTCGGTTGACTCCGGTGGGCGGCCCTGGATTGCGATGGTGTCGTTCCAGCTGTCATCGTCCTGCGGGCTGTACATGGAATAACTGACGGCGAGCACGCCGGGAATCTGGCGCAGCCGGTCGCGCAGTTGCTGATCGAGAGCAGGCAGCCGCTCCTCGGTGTACCCGGCCGTCTGCGGGTCGATCATTACGATCATGCGTCCGCTGGTGTTAAAGCCGAAGTTCATGTGCTCCAGATAGCGGAGGCTTGCGGTCACCAGGCCAGCCATGGCCAGCAAAACCAGCGACAAGGCAGCTTGTGCAATGACCAGCGACTTCTGCGGCAAGGCAGAACGATCGCGGGTGGAGCGGTTGGCGCCGCGCAAGGCTTCGGCCGGATCGGAGTGCGACGAGATCCACGCCGGAGCTATTCCAAAGACAACTCCAGTAACGAGCGAGAGCGCGAAGGCGAAAGCCAGAATTGGCAGTGAAGGCGAGGTGTCGATGGGGACGAAATTCGCGCCGCGGAAGGCGATCAGCAGAATGGCGCGGTTGCCGAAGTAGGCCAGCGCCAGCCCGGCCGCTCCGCCAAGGCAGGCCAGCACAATGCTCTCCGTCAGCAGGTTGCGAATAAGGCGGCCGCGCGTCGCTCCCAGTGCCAGCTGCACCGCAGTTTGCTGGCGTCTCGCCGTACCGCGCGCCAGCAGCAGGTTCGCCAAATTGGCGCAGGCGATCAACAGCACCAGCGCGGAGGCGGCCGTAAGCAGGTACAGGCCGGCCCTCGCCTGGTCCCTCAGGTTGGTGATGCCGGCGCCACCGGGCGCGAGCTTGATGAACTGCTTCCCGATCTTCCCGCGCGAAACTGGCAGCAAGGCGCTGGATATGGTGGGCAACCACTGCCGCAATTCGGTGGTCAATTGCGACTCCACTTGCGAGGGCTGCGCTCCCGGCTTCATGCGCCCAATCAGGTAGAGCCAATGCTGGTTGTCCAGGTGCAAAAGGGCGCCTTCCTGGCTGAGCAGCGGCTCTAAGGCGAGAGGGAAGTAAAACTCTGGAGGGTCGTTGCGCAGCCGGTCGCCGAAGAACCCCGGCGGCGCAATACCGGCAACCGTAACCGGTTTGCCATTGATCATGAAGCTGCCGCCTATGACCGAAGGATCGAGACTGTAATGCTCCTGCCAGGCGCGGTAGCTCATCACCACCACCGGAGCAGCACCGGCCGCGTCATCCTGCGGAGTCAGCAGTCGTCCGGCGAAAGGCTGCAGCCCGAACGTAGAAAAGTAATTACCGGAGACAAACTCGCTGGGGAAAGTCTCCGCTGCAGCCTGGGAACCGACACGGCGCACGCTGATTTCCGGCTCATTGCCCTGGAAGGCGGCGATCTCCTCGAACTGCGGCGTGTTGGCGACGATATACCGGTACAGCCCGTATGAGTACAGACTCCATCCGTCACTCTGGAGACCGCCCCAGACACAGCAATTGTCGGTGTTGCCGATGCGGTAAAGCTGCGCGGGATTTGCCACCGGCAGCGACTTCAGCATCACCGCGTGTACCAGGGTGAAGATGGCCGTATTCGCGCCAATACCCAAGGCCAGCGTCAGGATGGCCGTGATGGTGAATCCCGGCGCCTTGCGCAACTGCCGCAGCGCGTAGCGGACGTCGTGCAGGATCGTCGGCATTCTTCCCCCTGGGACTACTGAATGCAAGCCGAGCGCCACTGCCGGTCGGTCTAACCGGCGGCATTTCTATCACATCCGGGCTGCGGAACGGAGTCCTCATGAGCGCTCCTGTCCGGGTTTGTCAGCCGGTGTCCGGAATCGAACGCTGATGTACGTTACACTTGGTGGTATTGCTAAGCGGCCAGGTTCCGGCTGTGCAGTTCCCCGAAATTGGATATTCGATTTGTAAACAACCGGCCGACGAATTTATTAACTGATTCGTTACAGATACGGTATTTACAAATCTCCCTAATGGGGGCACAATTCTCATTGCGGTTTAGGCAGTTCTGGGGGAGGGCTGCCTTCTAGGCGCTCTGCGGGAGACCGTAGGGCGCCTTCTGATTTTGACGCGCTTCCGTTCCATGGCTTTTGCGCCGCTCACCTGCCCGGCCGCGGCCCGCAGACCGGTCGCTGCGTCCCGCGGCGTCCTGCTGCATCCAATCTCATAATCGGGATGTTACGATTACCAATGGGCCCGCCGCTGGCGGGGCTGGCAACAAGTGTCCCGCAGGAGGAAGAATGGCAAGTAACGCAATCGTAGAAGTGACGGATGCAAATTTCGATCAGCTGGTGCTGAAGTCGGACCAGCCGGTAATCGTGGATTTCTGGGCACCATGGTGCGGTCCGTGCCGGGCGCTGGCGCCAATCGTGGATGAGGTGGCGCAGAGTTACAACGGCCGGGTAACGGTTGGCAAGATGGACATCGATAAGAATGCTGCCACCCCGCAACGCTACGGCGTACGCGGTATTCCCACGCTGTTGGTCTTCAAAGGCGGACAGGTGAAGGAGCAGATTGTGGGCTATGTTTCCCGCGACGTCATCGAGAAAGCGCTGGATAAGAACCTGTAAGGGAACGATTTGACAGGGCGCGGCTGCGGCCGCGCTTTTTTTTGCGGCTCGGCGGCTCAGACAGTTCATCCAAAGCAATAACGCCGAAATGGGCTGACGTTACCGCCAGCCCACCTCAGCGATCTCGCGGCTTCCCCCGCCGCGCGATGTTCAATCCACATTATCGATCCGGGCCAGGCCCCGTGGGGGCGTCCGGCGTAATGACTCTGTCGGGGACTGTTGCCTGTGTTTGGCCCGACGGTCCGGGCCGTGGGATCAGCAGTCGCGTTGGGAGCGCTGTGCTTGGGATTCTTCCCGGTCGTCGCGTTGGGGGCCACACCATCGTGTCCCGTGCCGATCGCGTTCGGGCTGGTTCTGGCATTGGGGGACACGGGACCGACGTTGGGGATTCTTGCGCTCGTCCCCACGCCTCCATAAGCACGACCACGCTGCGCGAAACTCAGGCTGGTCAGCAATCCCAGCAGCATTCCACAAACGAGCAACTTTTTCATACTTGTTCCTCCGCAAAGTTCCAATGTTGTTTGGCGGGCAGTTGAGCTTGCATGACTCGTGGCGAGCGCCCGTCAGAGCACTGGTATCTGATCTGCAAGGATTGGGCCATAGCGTTTCGATTGAAAACGTTAGGGTTACGCGGGACTCTTTACGGATGATCGTGAAAATTTGTCCGGATGCGAGAGGTTCTTGCCGTCAAGGCCGGGCAGGGTTTGAGCCATATTCCTGGTAGTAGTGCGACGGGTAGAACGGCGACTCAACTTGAACCTGATATGTTTCGTTCGCGACCTGGCCACTAGCCACCGGCCACTGGCCACTGCTTCTCAATACTTGCGCAGCACCCCAATCACCCTGCCCTGCACTTGCACCGACGCGGCGGGGACGATGATGGGCTGCATGGCAGCATTGGACGGTTGCAGCCGCACCTTGTTGCCCTCGACATAAATGCGTTTCAGCGTGGCGTCGCTGCCGCCCACCAGGGCCACGACGATTTCCCCGTCGCGCGCGGAGTTGGCTTTCTCCACCAGCACGTAGTCGCCGTCGAGGATGTGCTCGTCCTGCATGCTCTCGCCTTTCACTTGCAGCACGTAGACCTCTTTGGAGCGGGTGAAATCGGCAAGCGAAATCGATTCCGGGTTCTCCACTGCCTCCAGCGGCTGGCCGGCGGCGATGCGCCCCAGCAACGGCAAGCTCATGCTGCTTTCGGCCGCGGCGGCTGCGGCCACCGCCAGCGATTGCTTCATCAACCCGCGCGGCTTCAGCAGATCGATCGAGCGGCTGCGATTGTAGTCGCGGCGCAGCAATTCCTTTTGCTCCAGGTTGGTGATGTGCTTGTGGACCGTGGCCAGCGAGCTGAGGCCAAGACCTTCGGCGATCTCCTCGAACGACGGCGAGTAACCGTGCGTGTCCACGAAGTTGGAGATGAAGTCATACACCTGTTTCTGGCGGCGAGTAAGAGCCATGACTGTGCGCTGGACCTCCGCCCATATTGTTAGCGAATAAAAGGCGAATGTCAATATCGCGCCGCAAGAAACCTTCCCCCAGAACGGTTTCCTACTTTGGTTCCACGCCAAGCGCCTTGTGCGAATCGCGGCGCTTAGGCAATACTTTGCCAGCCCTTTTTTTCATCATGAGCCGACTTTAGTCTGAGAGGGGAAAAAGAACATGCGCATCAAGAATCTATTACTGCTCCTTTGCGTTCTGGCGCCTGCAATGCTCGGCGCCGACGTCATGGACTCGGCTTCCAACGGTTTCACCCTCAGGGTCGCGACCGTTATTCACGCTCCAGTTGCCGACGTGTACGACCGCCTGGTGCGCCACGTGGGCGACTGGTGGAGTCCAGACCACACCTTCTCCAACGATGCCCACAACCTGTCGATCGACGACAAGCCCATGGGCTGCTTCTGCGAAAAGCTGCCCAACAACGGCGGTGTGCGCCATGCCGAGGTGACCCTCGTCATGCCCGACAAGATGCTGGTCATGTCGGGCGCGTTCGGCCCGCTGCAACGCTTCGGCGCAACCGGCACGCTGACGTTTGTGTTGATGCCTCTGCACAACGATACGAGGCTCGAGGTCACCTACGCCGTTGGCGGCTATCTTCCCGACGGGCTGAACACTTGGGCCGCCCCGGTGGACAAGGTGCTGACGGAACAAGTGACCCGGCTGAAGAGTTACGTCGAGACCGGGAACGCGACTCCCGCTGGCGCAAAGAAGCCGCAGTAGCCGGGCGGGTGGCGCCAGCCCCGAAAGTTAGATTTGCTTTTCGGCAGTGAAGTTGGGAACCCTCAGAACGAGCGCCGTAGGCGCGGAACAGTCTAGCCCAGCACGCAGCCGCAGGCGGAGTGCTGGGTAGCATGGAAATCTTGATCTGAGTCCCGTGGGGACGGCAGGTTCATCGGCTCTTTCCTGGGACGCATCTGTTCCTGACCCTCCAGCCCGTCACACGATCAATCGATGGATCCGCGTATGCGGCATTCGACAGGGATGCGCCTCCGCTCACCGCGTAACGATGTCGCTCAGCGCCCACTCGATGCGGTCCACTTCGTCGCGAATCACCCGGATCGCCTGCTGATGGCCGGGATGCGGCACCGGCGCAATCGCCTCCACCGCGTGACGGATCTTGTGGTTCCGGTCCCAGATCAGGTTGATTCTGGCGGACGTCTCCATCCGGTGATGATAGATTCTCTTCGCCAGCTTCGTGGTCATCCAGGCGAATGCCAGGCCAAACAACATCTCGATAGGAAGACGGTCGGTGGCTCCGTCGAAATCGAAGAACGCCAGCCGATACACAGCCTCGCCGAGGCCGAGGGAAGCGAAGATCACTCCCAGCCCAATCAATCCCAGGGTCAGACGGTCAACCCTGCGGAGTTCCAAAGACGGTTCATTCGTGCTCAGCTTTTGCTTGACTGACATTGGCTCCCCCAGCGATAGGTACGATCCAAAGATCCATTGT
>PLBD01000142.1 GCA_003135315.1 Acidobacteriaceae bacterium
CACGTGCGGGAGACCATACCCTTCCCGCGCATGCTGCATCGGCTGTACCCGTAGCTGGCTTTTTGTATATACCACATTGTAGGCTATACCCCATTGTAAGATTAAATTTGCAGGAACCTCTATGGCAACCAGTCCTATCACCAAACCGCTGCAGAACATTGAGACCAAGCACATCCGCATCATCGGTGTTCCACTCGACCTCGGCCAGTCGCGCCGTGGAGTCGATATGGGGCCTTCCGCCATGCGCGTCGCCGGCCTGGAAGCCANNCCGGCACACCGACCGCAGCCGCAAGGCCCGCAACGCCCGCCGCCAGCTTGAGGCCCTCGGCTACGACGTTGAAGATTGCGGCAATGTCGCGGTGGCAATGCTGGAGACCGAGCAGGAAGGCGATCCGCATGCGAAGTATCTGAACGAGATCACCGAGACCTGCACCGCGCAAGCGGAGCTCGTGATCAAGACGCTCGAAGCAGGCAAGATTCCCCTGACGCTGGGCGGCGATCACTCGATCGCGGCCGGCACGGTTTCCGGCGTAGCCGAATTTTATCGCCGCAGGAACCAGCGCATCGGCCTGCTTTGGATTGATGCACACAGCGACATCAACACTCCCGAAACTTCGCCGAGCGGCAACGTTCATGGCATGCCGCTGGGCGCAATCATGGGCCTCTTCAGCTCTCCTTTGTCCGACATGTATGGCTTCAGCCCGAAGGTGCGTCCCGAAAACTGCGCCTTGGTCGGCATTCGCGACGTGGATGAACACGAGCGCGCCAACATTCGCCGCTCTGGTGTCCACGTCTTCACCATGCGCGACATCGATGAGCGCGGCATGCGCGCGGTGATGGAGGAAGCGCTGCGCCTGGTCGGGCGCGGCACCGTCGGCTATCACGTCTCGCTCGATCTCGACTGGATCGATCCTGAGGACGCGCCGGGCGTCGGCACGCCCGTGTGGGGCGGCGCGACCTATCGCGAAGCCCACTTGGCAATGGAGATCATTGCCGATCATGGCCGCATGTTGAGCTTCGAACTGGTGGAAGTGAATCCGGTGCTTGACGAGCGCAATCAGACGGCGGAGTTGGCGGTCGAACTGGCGCTGTCGGCCTTCGGCAAGAAAATCCTGTGAAGCCGCCATGAGCGCCGAAGATTCGCCATCTCCACAGTTCACACTTCCTCCGCTGCCGGAATTGCGTAGCCTACGAGTATTCGGCCGCACGATCCGCTATTACGATCTCGGCTCGGGACCGGCGCTTGTCCTCATTCACGGCATTGGCGGCGACGCTGACGACTGGGCCTTCTGTCTCCAAGGTCTCAGCGCCTCGCACCGCGTCATCGCGCTCGACCTGCTCGGCTTTGGCCGTTCTGACAAGCCTCTCATCGACTACTCCATCGCGGGCTTCGTCGAAGTGCTCCAGCGCTTTCTTCGCACGCTGGAGATCGAGCGCGCGACTTTCATGGGAGGGTCGCTTGGCGGTTGGATCGCGGCCGCCTTCGCGCTGCAATTCCCCGATGCGGTGGATAAGCTGGTCCTGGTGGATGCCGCCGGCGTCTGGGGAAACACGACCGAGTTTTCCATTGACCTGCATGTTTCCAGCCGCCGTCACATGCGCGAAGTATTTGAGCTGTTGTTCCACGACAAAGCGATGGTGACGGATGGCCTCATCGACCTGGCTTATGAGCAGCATCTCGGGCGCGGTGACGGATACACCATCCACAGCGTTCTGCAAAACCTGCGCGACGGCCGTGAGCGACTGGACGAGTCCATCGCCAATCTGAGAATGCCGGTGCTCATCGTATGGGGAGAACAGGATGCGATGATCCCCGTGGAAACAGGTCAGCTCATTCAGCGGCTTATCCACAATTCCACGCTTGAGGTGATTCCGCGATGCGGTCATCTGCCCGCATTGGAGAAACCGGCGGAATTCGTGAGGCGTGTACTGGATTTCCTCGGGCGATAGAACATAAGCTTCCCGGATCACATCGCCCCCACGAGCGATGGCTCTGCTTATCTCGCCTTCACGCAGGCGGCGTGTGTTCAAACGGCAACTTCGTGTATCGCTCCCGGTCGACCGCGATGATCAGTGCAACGCGTCCTTCTGGATCGCGGAACGGAAACGGCTTCCCTGTATATTTCATCGAGATCGGATCCATCGTCTTCAGATCAGGATCGGGACGGCGTTCGATGACATGTCCGCGAATCTGAACCTCCGAGTAGGGATTGCGGAAGTCCACGATCGAGATCGCCACCCGTGGATCGCGCGCTGTGTTGCGAGCCTTCAAGGAGTTCTCGCCGGTGCAGATGACGATGCGATCTCCCTCACGGCCGACCCAAACCGGCACGCTTTGCGGCGAGCCATCGGGCATGAGCGTTGCTAAGTGAGCGAAATTCGCACCGTCGAGCAACTGCTTGGTTTCGTTGGAAAGTGTCATGTGCTCAGGCTCCTTTCCTCGCTGACTCCCAGCCATTCGCACAGCTTCTGCACCGGACAGCGCAAGCCAACAAAAAACTGGCCGAACGCTGCATACACCGCGCTGACTTGGTCGAAGCGCATCTCGTAAATCAGCTTCTTGAAGACCAGCGGCTCGGGAGCGAACAAGTCCACGCCCCACTCCCAGTCGTCGAAGCCGATTGACCCGGTGATGATCTGCTGTACCTTCCCGGCATAGCGGCGGCCCACCATACCGTGCTCTTCCATCTGCCGCTGGCGTTCCTCGATGGGCAACGTGTACCAGTTCTTCTGCTCACCGCGCTTGCGGTCCATGGGATAAAAGCACAGATAGTGGCTGTCGGGAATCTTCGGATACAGCCGCGGACGCATCGCCTGCCGCTGCCGCTCCATCGTGTCTTCCACTGCCCTGTTCCATTCTTCCGACAGCGGCGCCACTCCACGCTCAGCGAGTTGGCGAAACAGCTTCACGCTGGAGTCGTACAGTCCAAGCTCGATCACTGACAGGTACGAATGCATTGGCTCCAGATACTCCTGGAGCGCCGTGCGATTCAACTGAAGCTCGGCGGCGTTCAACTCGTCGAAGGAGTCGCGAAAGTGCACCAGCATCAGATCGCCCTTGTGCCCCAGCAGCGAGTAAACGGCACTCTGCCCGGCTTCTTCCGGTGCCGACAGCACTGCGGCGGCCTCGCGCGCAATTTCCTGCTGGCGCGAAGCGCTCAGTTTGCGCCACTCTGGCCAGCGAAAACGAAACATCTGATGCAGCACGCTAAGGCCTTCGAGCGTGAGTGGGACTGCGGGCAACTCCGCGGACACAGTTTGTAGGGCAGGATTGCTGGATGACATGAAGAAAACTCCAGGAGGCAGGAATGTGGCGCGCCTGTGCCATTGTAAATGGCATGCGCGGACCCTGCCTTTACCCTTCTGTCATTCTCGGCGCAGTCCCTGGCCCCCTGTAGAAGCAGGTGCAGGGGGCCTTCGACTTCGGCGACCCCTTGCAGGCCGCCTGCGCTCAGGATGACAAACACAGGGGGCTTTCACCGTCTATAATCTCCTCTCGTTACCTCTGGGAGACCAACTATGCCACGCGGCATCATGCCTCGCCGGCCATCGCGCAGCGGACGTCAGGACAAGGTTGCGAGCGCACCCATGCGTGCCAAGACCCGTGCAGCGAAGGCCGCGCCTGCTCCGGAGAAACCGACGGCGAAACCGGCTAAATCGGCATCGAAGGCGTCTCGCAAAGCCGAGATCGCCGCGAAGCGTTACAACCCGCTGGCGTCCGATCGCATCAACGAAATCCTCCAGCGCCTCGATGATCGTTATCCCGGGGCCGACTGCGCGCTGCATCACAACAGCGCCTGGGAGTTGCTGGCGGCGACGATTCTGTCCGCCCAGTGCACCGACGTTCGCGTCAACATGGTCACGCCTCTTCTCTTCGAAAAGTATCCGACGCCCGAGGCCTTCGCCTCGCTCCAGCCCGAAGAACTGGAAGATGACATCCGCTCCACCGGCTTCTTCCGCAACAAGTCGAAATCGCTGGTGGGCGCGGCCCGCAAGCTGATCAGCGACTTCGGCGGCGAGGTCCCGCGCACTATGGACGAGTTGCTGCAACTCCCCGGCGTCGCGCGCAAGACCGCTAATGTCGTCCTCGGCTCCTGGTACCGCATCGCTGACGGCGTGGTGGTTGACACGCACGTGCAACGCATCTCACGCCGCCTGGAGCTCACCAGGAACGAAGACCCGCCGAAGATCGAGCAGGACCTGATGAAGATCATTCCGCGCGACAAGTGGATCGTCTTCGCCCACCAGATCATTCTTCACGGCCGCGCCCTGTGTATTGCGCGCAAGCCCAAGTGCGCCGACTGTCCCCTGGAGAACCTCTGCCACGCCGCCGACAAAACCTGGAGCACGGTGGACATTCACAAAGCCGCCAAACCGTGAACGCACCGGACTTGCTTGTCACCCCATTGGCGCCGCCTCACAACAAGACTGGGGATGCAGTGGCTCCGTCGACATCCTTGCGTCACGCTTGAATGCGTGGTG
>PLBD01000113.1 GCA_003135315.1 Acidobacteriaceae bacterium
TCGTGCGGCTCCCACTCGGCCGGCATGCGATAGCCGAGCGCGGCTGGAGTCTGCGACAGCTTCTTTGGAGTCTTCGGCATGGGTTAGATCATGAACCGCTGCGTGATAGGCGCATAAGCGTCGACGCGACGGTCGCGCCAGAACGGCCAGTTGCGCCGCACATCTTCCATGCGTCGAATATCGACCTCAGCCACCAGCACTTCTTCTTTGTCGTGCGAGGCTTCGGCGATAACCTGTCCAAACGGGTCGGAGATGAACGAACCGCCCCAGAACTCCAGACCCTTGCCCGGCGCTTGATTGCCACGAATGTTGCCGGTCTCGAAGCCGACGCGATTGGGCACGGCGACATATACGCCATTTGCGATAGCATGGGCCCGCTGGATGGTTCGCCACGCGTCGTGCTGCGCCTCGCCGTATTGTGCCTTCTCGTCGGGATGCCAGCCGATCGCCGTAGGATAAAACAAGACGTTCGCGCCTTGGATCGCAGTCAGCCGCGCGCCCTCGGGATACCACTGGTCCCAGCAGACCAGCGTGCCGAACTTTCCGAAATCAGTTTCGAAACTCTTAAACCCCAGGTCGCCCGGCGTGAAGTAAAACTTCTCGTAATAGAGCGGGTCGTCGGGAATGTGCATCTTGCGGTAGATGCCTGCGACCTTGCCGCCCGTATCAAGGATAGCGGCGGTATTGTGGTAAAGACCGGGGGCGCGGCGCTCGAACAATGACGCAATAATCGTGACCTTCAGCTCGCGGGCGAGGTCTCCGAGACGCTTGGTTGCCGGGCCGGGAATCGGCTCGGCCAGATCGAAGAGCGCAACGTCTTCCCGCTGACAGAAATACTGCGTCTGGAAAAGTTCCGGCAGGCAGATGATCTCCGCGCCCTTGCCGGCGGCGGCGCGCACTTGTTCGACAGCCCGCTCCAGGTTTTGCTCCGGTTCGGGCGTGCATGACATCTGCACCACGCCAATGTAAAAGTTTCGCTCGATCAAAACCGCGCTCCGGTGAAATTCATTGCTAGCATAGCATCCCCCGCGCGCCCAGATATGCTGCCCCGACGATTGTTAATGCATGATTACAGCCGCCGGGCGATGCCACCCCGGTCCACGTTGACGGAAGCCGTGACGAAGCTGTAGCTTCAATTCTTCAACAATCGGTCTTACATTTGCGCGTGAACGATTTCCGCGCATTTTGGCAAGCTATCGAGGTGAACGGTGAGCAACGAGCATGATAAGAGTCACGGCGAAGGCATCGACCGCGTATTGCACGATCCCATCTCCGACAAGCTGGTTCCACTGGAGCCGCTGGACCTCTCGCAGATCCACAGCGTCGACGATCTGGTGCGCGGGATGGGCCGCACCGCGTTTACTGGGCGGCAGGTCGGCGAAGGTGCCGACGTTTTGGAAGCGATGGCCCGTGACAAACAGTGCTTCATCGTGATGACTCTAGCCGGCGCAATGACGGTGGCGAAGCAGGGGCTTATCGTCACCGAACTCATCGACCGAGGCGTCGTCAAGGCCATCATCTCGACGGGAGCGCTGATGGCACACGGACTGGTGGAGGCCGCGGGCCGCTCGCACTTCAAGTATGACCCTCGAATGGATGATCTCGAACTCTATGAAGCCGGTTACAACCGCGTGTACGACACGCTGGAGCCAGAGACCAATCTCGACTTCGTGGAGACGATTGTCGCCCGCATTCTGAAGGCCTGGGACCACAACGAAGTGTTGTGTTCCTACAAGCTGAATCGCGAGATCGGGCGCTACTTGAGCGAACACGTGAAAGAACGCGGCATTCTGAAATCGGCATTCGAGAAGAATGTGCCGGTGTTCGTGCCCGCCTTCAGCGACTCCGAGATTGGCCTTGATGTGGCGCTGCACAACCGAGCGCGGCGCAAGAACAACCTTCCGGCGCTGCACTACGATCCATTTGAGGACTTGGAATATTACGCTGAGACACTGCTGAAGCAGGAACGGCTGGGAATCTTCACCATCGGCGGCGGCGTGCCGCGGAATTGGGCGCAGCAGTTTGGGCCATACATCGAGCTGCGTCACCGCCGCGGCGGCGAGGACTTGCCGCTGAAGCGCTTTCACTACGGCGTGCGCATCTGTCCTGAACCGGTGAACTGGGGCGGGCTGTCGGGCTGTACTTACAGCGAAGCCGTTTCGTGGGGCAAATTTGTTCCGCCCGAAGAAGGCGGGCGCTTCGCCGAAGTGTTGCTGGATGCGACGGTCGGCTTGCCGCTGATTGCGGGCGCGGTGCTGGAGAGAATCAAGAGCAGTGGCTAGTGTCAGTGGCTAGTGTGCAGTGTGTTGCCGAGTTCTTCATCCAGCCGATCTCTCGTCTGCCACACTCTGTACAATGGCGCGAAGCTCCTCATCGCTGACAAGGCCGCCGTTCGCGATGCCTTTGCGCTTCACTGCTTCCAATACGGCTGCGCGTTGCGACTCAGGCACATCCAGCCCCAGTTCTTTCGCTTTCAACCGAATACTGTCGAGGCCGCTCTTCTTGCCGAGAACAATGCCACGCCGGGCGCCGACCAGCTCGGCAGCGTAAGGCTCGATGGCTTCAGGAATGTGAAACTGGCTCGCAACTGCGCCGCTCTCACGCAGGAAAAGGTTATCGCCGATCAGCGGCTTCCAGCCTTCTAGTTCGTACTTTCCTGCCCGGCGCACGAGCTCTGATACTACTCTGATGTGCTCCAGCTTCATCTCGACCGGAACGTCGTAGAGACATTGCAATGCCAGCGCAACCTCGGCGATATCGGCGTTGCCGGCTCGCTCGCCCATCCCGTTGATGGTGCCTTGAATCCAGGTCGCGCCGCCTCGCACCGCAGCAATCGCAATCGCCGTCGCCAAACCGAAGTCGTTGTGGCCGTGCCAGTGGATCGGCACATCATTGCCGGCCCACTCTTTCGCCCAGCGCACAAGAAACTCAGCCGCTTCGGGCGTGCAGACTCCGATGGTATCGACCAGCACGATCTCTTTCGCACCGGCATCCATGGCAGCGGAGTAGATGTGCTGGAGGAATTCCAGATCGGCGCGCGTGCCGTCCACGCCAAAGAACGCGACGCGTATTCCATTCTGACTGGCATAACGAACCGCGTCGCTGGCGCGGCGCACCGCTTCTTCGCGCGAGATACCATATGCCTTCAGCTTAATGTCGCTAATCGGCGTCTCAATTACCGACGCTTGCAGCCCCAGGCGGACCAACTCTTCCACATCGCCACGAGTTGCCCTCGCAAATCCCCATACTTCGGAATGCGTCAAGCCAGCGCCCAATATCAGCGAAATGGCTTCACCATCCTCGGCAGAAACCTTCGGGAAGCCGGCTTCGATGCGTCCGACTCCGAGTTCATCGAGCTTCTTCGCAATCTCAAGTTTCTGCTGCGGACTGAAGACGACGCCGACGGTCTGCTCGCCGTCGCGCAATGTCGTGTCGTAGAAGCGAATGGTTCGCGAGCGGTCGAAGTCGGGACGCACGCCAGGACGGGAGTTGAGATCGCTAGTCCAGACTTTGCCGGCCACATCGCTCATCGCGCATTTCCCTGCTTTTCGGCAGCCAGCGCAGGCGGCCTCTCGCCATAAGCCTGCTCCCAAGAAATCACCGGATTACGGAGAACGCCGATCTGCTCGATCTCGCACTCCATGACATCGCCGGGCTTGAGGAACCACGCTTTGGGATCGGCGCTGAACGCCGCGACACCCGACACGGTTCCCGTGGACACCACGTCGCCGGCGCTGTAGCCCATAGGCGAATAATGCGCCAGGATTTCTGGAATCGTGACCGACATCCTGCTGCTGTGGGAGCGCTGGCGCACCTCGCCGTTGACGCGCAACTCCATGGCAAGGTTATGCGGATCCTCGATCTCGTCGGCAGTAACGATGTGCGGGCCGAGCGGGCAGAAGGAATCGATGGCCTTGCAGAAGCTGAAGACGCCCGACTTCATTTCGTTGCGCTGAATGTCGCGCGCGGTAATGTCGTTGAAGATCACGTAGCCGCCAACGTATTGTTCCGCCTCTTTCGCCGTAAAGTGTTTGCCGGCCTTCTTCAGGACAACGGCCAGTTCCAACTCGTAATCCAATTCCTGCGTCAGGTGAGGGGGGAAGATGACCGGCTCGTCAGGGCCGATGACCGCATCGACGTTCTGGAAGAAGACAATCCACGGCAGCACGGGATGAGAGAATCCGGCCTTTTCGGCTTCGTGATGGTGCTCGCGAAAATTGCCGGCAGTGTGAAAGAACTTCTTGGGGATAATCGGGGCCTTGATGCGAATGTCTTCCCGCTGGTAGAAAATTGACTCGTTTTCCACGCCAACATCCGGCTTCTGCGCCGTGACGTAGTCAATGGCAGATCGCGCGGCGTCAAGACTGCAGTCTCCGCCCTCGAACAGCAGGCGCATGTCGGGCGGGACGCGAGCGTCAGCGCTGCGCTGGAAGGCAGCATCGCCCTGCTTGTCGCGCAGGAGCAGCTTATACGCGGAATTCAAGTCGACAATGCGGCCATCAGGGGCGAGCGCGCCAATGCGCTGCTCCGATGACTTGGTCAGGAATGTGACAAGTCTCATGAGGTTCTCTGCGATCTAAAAGACGGGAACGGCCCCATCTGCGAATCGAGTTTATTGGGGATGCCGCGGTTTCGCAAACCTTACTGCGGCTGGGATTGCTCCGGAGGGAAATTGTTTCCAGGCTGCAGCGGCTGCTGCGGCTGAGACTGTGGCAGCGTGTTCTGCTGCTGGCCAAAACCGCCCTGCTGGCCGAACGTGTTCTGCTGTCCAAAGCCGCTTTGCTGCTGCCCGAAGCCGCTCTGCTGTTGGCCGTTCATCTGGCCGGCGGGGGTCCCAATCTGTGTTCCGCCGATGATCTGCGGCTGGTAAGGTCCGCGCAGCAACCCATTCTGGCGGTCCATCATCGGGTTGTAGATGAACTGCCACTCGTTATAGGTTTTCTTCTTGTTGTAGATGCGGATCGTCGGGTCTTTACTCATACTGGCGACGCCGACGATGGCGCCGCCGCCAAACTGCGTATTGCCACCAGTGGTGTTCTGTCCAAAGGGTGAATTACCCTGCTGACCGCCTCCGGGCTGGCTGCTGCCAAAGCCGCTCTGCTGGTTATTGCCCGCACCGAAACCCTGATTGTTTCCCGGTTGGCCATTGAATCCGGAACCGCCGCTGGGCACGCCCTCGGAGTTATTACCCTGGTCGCTGTTTGTGGGGAAGCCGACCGTACTGCCCGGATTGCCTTGTGGATAGTAGCCCTGGCCGGAGTCCACCGGAAATCCGCTGCCGGAACCCGGCTGCTGCGACTGCTGTTGTTGCTGCGTGAAACCGAAGCTGCTTCCCTGACCGGGGGCAGGTACGCCGGGAATGACCGCGCCACCGGGCGTGATCGTGCCTCCTTGCGCACCTAGCGCGCCGGCGGGTGTACCCGGCGCACCGGTATTCAACAGAGTTGCAATGTCGGCATAGTTCAGCAGCTTCCACTTGCCGTCTTTAGTGAGCGGGTCTTTGAAGCGCTTGCGGAGATAACGAATCTGACCTTTGTCGAGGTCGTCCAGACTGGCGGGATAACGCCCGTTTTTCTTGTAGTACTTCTTGATGGCGCGCGCATACTCGGTGCCGCGGTGGATCATCTCTTCTTCACGATCGCGCTTAATCTGCTGCACTACTTTGGGCGCCACATAGTAGGTCGCGGTGATGATCATGAACGCCATCATCAGCATGATGGCGAGCAACAGGTATCCGCCGTCGCGCTGGCGGCGCGATGACGAGACCTGCGGCGGATTGTGGCTGTCCTGCTGCATCATGTTACGGGCGGACTGATCGAACTCGCTAAACGCAAGGCTCCAGCCCTGGCGTCATCCTGCGCTGAGCGGAAGGGTCTGGGTGTTGTTGGTCAGCACATCCTGCACTTCCACCGAATTCGGGTTAATGTGCATGATTTTGTAGCGCCGGTCCACAATGTCACCTTCCTTCGCCATGAAAATGTCTTCCCCCTTCAATAGGAAGATGCGCTTGCTGCCACCCTTTGGGCCGGCAAAGCCAAAGAACTTCAGATCGATGGGTGGCGGAGGTGGAGGCGTATAAACCGGCTTCGGCTGCTGATCCGCCGGCAACGGCGTGGGAATCTCGGGAGGCGGCGCCTCCGAGCGGAAAATATTCCGGCCCGTGCCCTTGTAGGTGATGTCCTCACTCGACTTCAGCAGATCGAAGCGCAAACTGGGATCGAGCGAGTGCGCCAGCAGCGCGCGCGGCGCCTTGTGGCCGGTCTGCGAACTGCTGCGCTGGGCCGGCGTTGCGCTCGATTGCGCGGGCGCAGGGGTATCCCCGCCTCCACCGGTAAAGGTGCGCACCAACAGAACCGCGGCCACCACCACCAGCACGCCGGCGATAATGGTCTTCCTTTTGTTCTCGGTTCCCAGCTTCACGACTTCGGCGCTCCCGGGCGCAGATAAGTTTCCAGCTTCAATTGCAGACGAACGTTGCCCTGCTGCTCGCCCAGGGCGATCCCGTCGATCAGGAAAAACATCTTGTCGCGCTCCAGGCCGTTGATGAACTTGACTTCCTGCAAGTAGTCGCCGGAGAGCGCAATCTCGATGTACAGCTTGCGAAGGTCCTCGACCGGCGCGGGTTTTTCCTCATACTTTATGCCGGAAAGATGCACGTTCGTCT
>PLBD01000585.1 GCA_003135315.1 Acidobacteriaceae bacterium
GTTCCACCCAGGTGCGGAAGTAACCGTCGGGAACGTGGTTCTCCTGTTGGCAGCCGCGGACACAACTGCCGCAACCGATGCACTTGGTAATGTCGATGAGCATGGCCCACCAGTGTTCCGCCATGTCGTAGTTGGGAGAAGCCTCCGGCGTTCCGGCCAATACATACTTCCACGCCACTGCAGCTGCGGGCAGAAGGACGAGCATGCGCCGGCGGGTGATGTTCATTGGCTGCCCCCGGCCCCGATCGCAGGACTGTGCGGCTGATGGCAGGTATTGCACGCCGCGCCCCCCGAATGTTCAGCGGCATCCACCTGCGGAAAACTCTTGGGCTTGGCGAGATTGGCCTGGTGGCAGCGCGGGCACAGCACCGAGGTATCCAGCTTGTCCGGCACCACCGACCCCGGATCGTCGACGTGCTTGGCTTGCGGCCCGTGGCAGGACTCGCAGGCCACGCCTTTGTGCACGCCTTTGTTCTTCACCTCGACCACNNTCGCTATGGCAGGACTCGCAGGCTTGATGACCGGCGTAGGAGATGGGCAGGGCCGCGATCTCAGCGATCGCATCGGCGCGGTAATGCCCGTAGCGGCCGAAACTGCGCGGCACCAGAAGCCCTCGCAGCACCAGGAACGCGCCAACCCCTACCAGGAAAACTGCGGCCACGCGGAACAGGTGTCCCGAATCTTTGAACGCCTTCATAGGTTGTGTCCACAAGAAACGGCCGGGACCCTGGGCTTGGCTCCGCCATCTTCCTGCCGATGCGGCCGCAGGAAAATGATTCCAATCCTTGTGTTAACCGTATAAGGCACACGCGACACGAGGCGCGGTGTTCTGGGTCACAGGCGGACGTGACCTCAATCACGTCTCTCCTGTTCATCAGCAAAAGGCGGGACGCCCTGGACTATGGAAGCTTTTCGGCTGCTGTCGCCTGCATTCTGGCTCCGATGGCGACCTNNCGACCTTGCGCAGCATGTAATACAACGTCGCCAGCCCGCCCACGAACAGAAGCACGAAAATCACGATGATGCCCCATTGCGGCGCAACCGGCAGTTGATTGGGATCGAAGTAGGGGGCGAGCGCAAGGTTTCGCAGTATGTCGCGCATGACAACCATCACGGCCACCGTCACCACGCCGCAGCCGATCCCGATCAGCAACTGCCGTTTCGGGGACTTGTGAGCTTTGGCCATGATGAGATGGGCAATCGCCGCCAGCGGCAGAAGCATGCCAATCCCTAACAGCGCGGTCGCAAGGCCGTTTCCGCCGATGAAGGCCAGCCGCGTCGCGACCGGCAATTTCGCCAGGAACCAGAAGCCCACGCCGAAATTCAGGATGGTAGCGCCGGTAAACAGCATCGAGCCCTGTTCGATGAGCCAGCGGCGATAGTCCTCTGCTTTCTGGCGAAGGCCCAGCACCAGCAATCCCAGCCCGGAAACTGCGAAAGCGCTGAGCATAAAATGAAGGTACCGCGGCAGCAGGGAAGGTTCTGACCAGTTCAGGTTCCAGCCGCCGGCATTGCTGCGATAAATCTCCAGCCATCGCTCCGGCGACAGCATCAGGGTGAAGTTATTGCTGTAAATGAAGGCAATCGCAGCCAGCAGCAGCACCACCAGGCCCAGAACAGCGGTCGTCATGCCGGATTGCTTGTGCAGGGAATAGATATAGACACCGTAGTAGGCGACAATGACCATCGCGATAATGGCCAGCCAGGGCACGCCGATCAGGATCGAGCTGGCGTAAAGAAACTGTCCGTACATTACCTGGAGGAACAGCAACGGCGCCACGCCGAGGGTGATGGTGAAGGCAAAGACCGACGGCAGGAGCCGGCCGAGATCGCCTGCCAGTTGCGCGGAGAACGCCGAACTCTTGCGTCGAATCATGCTGACCAGGGCGATGGCCGTGCCGCCCAACAGGCAGTTCATGAACAGGACGTGGAGAAAGAAGGTCAGCAGGAGCAGCGTGCGCAAGAGCCACACGGGCGCCGGCAGCGGCATGGGATCGGGATGTGGAATGGGCAAGTGCATAACGACAAGTTCTCCTGCTGACTACTGGCTCGGATTGCTCAGATAAACGGCCAGCGCGTGACGTTGCGCGTCCGTGCCGCTAAAGGACGGCATATCGGGACTCATGTCATGCAGAGATCCGACCATGCTCACGATGGCGTCGGGATCGGTTCCCTTGAAGTCGAGCGGACGCCGCCGACCTCCCACGCTGTGGCACATGGCGCAATGCATCGCGAATACCTGCTGTCCAAGTTCTTTTTCGTTCGCACCTGAGGGTGTCGCCGGCGCCAGCGAGGCCAGATAGCTGCCCAAGGCTGCGCGGTCATGCTCATCGCCGACAAACGGCGGCATGGTCGCGCGAACTACGGGCATGTGCAACAGAAGCTCGCTGGCAAATTTTGCATCCCATCCCCGGCTGATTCTCCGCATTCCGCGATAGCCATCAACCGCATGACAACTGCCGCACTGCATCGCAAAAAGTTGGCCGCCATATGCGTTTGGGTCCGCAGCGTTGGCGTCGACCCACGACGACGTCCCGGCCACTCCACTCGCGGTGATGCTCTGCACTTGTGCCATCCTGATGTCATTCGCATAAATATAGCTATTGATGACGTAGGGATAGCGGCTGAACTCGCGCAGGTATTCGCCCGATCCCATGACGCCGAATCCCGCTACCAGCAGCACTGCCACCACCACCGGGTTCATCATCTTCGGCCGCAGAAGCGCGAACACCACCGCCAGCAGCAGTGCGGCAGCGGCACAGGCCAGGCCTCCCCGCAGAGCATGCTGCAGTGCCGTATAGGTCCCGCTGAAATAGGCGCGCGAGTAAGCAGGGAAGTCGTGGAAATACCAACGGCTCAAAGGAAGCAGAGCTGCAATTCCCAGCACCAGCCACCATCCCGCCCAGCGCACCACGCGTTCCCGCAGAGGAGAACGTTCGCGCATCGCAGTGACCAGTCCGAACATGCCAGCCAAGGCTGCTGCCATGGCGGTGCGGGCCCACAACGATGGCCAATAGGTGGGATTGAAGAAGCCATCCCAGAAGCTCCTGGTTTCCAGCCAGCGTCCCGGCGTAAGCATGTAGGTGATAATGCCGTTGATCACCACCAGGCTCAACCACGCGGCAACGAAGTAAATCCAGCCGATGATGAGGTGGGTCTTACGGTCGAGAGTGTCCCAGTGATAGGCGTAGATGAGCGCGGCAGCGATCTCGACGAAGAAGAACACCCATTCGATGGCCCATCCCCAGACGAAGGTGTGAATCAGCGAAGAAGTCGCCTCCGGGCTGACCAATCCGATGGTGAACCAGATGCCCACGCCGGTCACCGCCCCCAGCACCACGGTCAGCAGCGCGAAGAACTTGGAGTGCAGCTTCACATAGCCCAGCAACTCCAGGTCGTTGTGAGCGTAGGCGCGACGCTCGGTCAGCACCAGGTAGGCGCCGCCTCCGACCGCGAAGTGGGAGATGAAAACATGCAGCACGGCGACAGCCGCGATCAGCAGCCCCCCGGGAAATCCAAGTTGCCAGACGGGATAGTTCATTTGTGCCCCTGAGTCTTCGTTTCAGCATGAGGGGTTTTGCCGCCCTCGGGCCGTAACTGGGATCACGCCAGCCTGTGAGCGCAAAGGCCCAGATGAAGCTGGCATAACCTGCTTCTATTATCTTACGCAATTGAGCGTGGCAAATTCGATTCGACGAGGGCCGGAGCGCTTTAACCTTTCTTGGATGCGATCCTTTGCTGGCGCTTGGCCGACAGCTCGGACACCAGATCGCGCTGATAGCCGACAATGTTGAACAGTTCGCTCGTGGTCCAGGCGAACGTAAACAGGCCGGAGATGGCGATGATCGGAGTCATCTCATGCCAGACGTGGGGCAGCGCCATGGGACCCATGCCGAGGGTGGTATAAGCGTTAGCGCTGAAATAGGCGGCCTCGTGATAGTTAGCGATAAGACCTCCCGCATAGAGAACGTACGCCCATAGCATAATTTCCACCATGTGCAGGAAAAGCAGGAGGAGAATCGTGCCGGCAAAAACGAAGACAGCCAGTTTGGGGTGCCAGCTGGTTTGCCGCAGCTTTTCGGCTTTCCGTTTGTATCGCGTGATGATGCGATCGATTCCAAAGCCGTGAATGATGGTGATGATGACCAGTACTAGCGCGCCGAGGCTAATCACTGCTAAGGGAATAAACTCTTCCGGGATGCGCATCAGCGCAGACGGAGCACTCATAGAAAACCGCCTTCCACTTCCGATCTCCGGGTGCTGCCTGGGCCGCGCCGTTCACCAGGGATTCAAGCAGATACTGGGAAGCAGAGGATCGCTGGGTCCGGCGCAGATGAAACACAACAAGGCCAGTTGCCGCCTGAAGCTTCGCATACTGCGTCCGAGTATCTCGTGTTACGCAGTTGGCAGGTCGAGGAGTTCCCAGACCTGCGGCATCGCTTCGGCGCAGACTTTACTCGTGGCTCTGCGGCGGGTTCCCCTTCAGCCGGTAGACCATGGCTGTCTTGGTGACGCCCAGCGCAAGCCAGTCCTTCACCTCTTGTTGCAGCGTGACGTAGAACTGGGCAGCCAACTTCTTTGGTTTTTCCCCCAACGATTCGCTACTGGGGAACTGTACCTGGAACGCGAACTCCCCGACCAGCGGCATGTGCTCGCCTCGTGTGCGCCATAACCCGATATCGCACTTGCCGACCTGGCCCTTGCCGAAGTCCAACTCGCCCAACGGCAGCAGTACTTCCTCCACGATGCCGCCATTGACCAGGGTGATGTGCTCGCCATCTTCCTTCTTGATGGCCGCAAGCGCGGGGAAAATCTTTACCAGGGTGTTGATCGAGCCCCTGTCCGCGTCATGGACCTGGCTCAGGCCGAACTGGCAATTGTGCGAGTACAGGATGCGGTAGCCGCCGACCTCGTCCTTCAGCGGCAGCACCTCCGCCTTGAACTTGATGCGGTACTTCCCGGCGATGTTGGGGCGCACGTCCATGGCCGTGGCCTTCTGCTCATCGGGATGGCGATACTTGAACACGATCTCCGGATCACCGACCGGAAAGCCGTCAACGTAGGAGATTCGCCGCCGCAGGATGAACGCATTGTTGTAGAGGCGAAAATCGGGCGTATCGCCAAAGGTGATTTCGCGTATCTCGGGCCGCCGGTCAGAATTTGGGTCCGCGATGCAGCCCACTCCAAGCCGCTTCGCAGTTTGCTTCACCAGCTTGCCGAAGTCGCGGAAGCTCTGTACGGAAGTAAAACGATCTGGCTTCAGAATCAGCTTCGCTTCCAGATAGGTCACCTTGTCCAAAGGTGTGCCGTCGGCGTACGTCGCCGTGGTGGATGCGGCCGCCGCACCGGAGTCGAGGCCCAGCACCGCCGCCTCAGGCGCCGCTTCGGATTTTTCCTTCTTGCCGACTTTCTTTTTCGCGTCTTTATCCTTCGCCAAGGGTACTCCTTGAGGCCTTGAGTTAGAGCCTCGTAGCTAACATCTTGATTCTGTGAATTTGTGAGTATAGCAAACGAATAATCCGGCTACCCCACAAGAATTTCCGGCCGATGACCCGAAACGCGGACTCACAGTCGTCAGTTCGCCTCTCACGATCACTCTGCCGTGCGGTGCTGCTGGTCGGTGGCGTCAAAGTAGCAGGCAGAGGGCGGATTATCACGCAGGACTGCGTACACCTTCAATACAGCTCCGGGCTTCGATTGCCGGACATATCCTGCAAATCCGGAATAGCTATTAAGGATTGCCGGATCTGATGCCCCGGTATTAAGGGGTTTGTATCCCACTGCGGCCAGGCCCGTGATGATGCCGTCCGTGGTCGCGACGACCTCGCGCGCTGGCTGGTGGTGCTTGTCGTCCCAGGCCCAACCTGACACAAAAAATCCCGGCGCAGTGGAATCCTCTAGCGGTGCGAATTCCAGCCGGCCTCTGCACTCATTAGGCGACGCGACGCGAAGGACGTTGTCCAGCGGACTTCCCAGCAGAGCAGCATCCCAGTCCGAGAAAAGCGACAGTTGGTGCGCCCGCAAATACTCGACCCCCACGAGTAACCTGTCGCTGCGCTCTGCAATCCGCTCCAGCACCATCGGCGAATAGACGCCCGTCCGCAGGGCCATGCTGGCGAGATTGAGCCCAAACCCATGCGCTCGCGCCTCGCCAATCGGATGCTCAGCCAGCATCGCGCCTCTCACCATTACCGCCAGCAGGCATATCTGGGCCACAACGAAACGCTGTGGTTTCGTGCGAAGTGAGTAGACGTATCCCAACAGCGGCAGCCCCAGGCTGCACCAGAAAGGAAGCGCGAATGTCTGATACCGGTTTTCCCATGCCTCCTTCACTCCGAAATTTATTCGGCCGGCCGCGGTGACAATGGCCGTTCCAGCGCAGAAAGCAATGGTAAGGACAAGCTGCAGCGCGAAGGGTTGCGAGTTCCGGACATAGTATGGCGTCCGGAGAAGCACCATCAGACCAACGCCCAATCCGACAACGCCGATAATCTCGGCGGCGACAATAGGTCCGTTGACCCATGAACTCCCGAAGTAAACTGCCACATACTTGATGACAGCAACCGGCGCGCCGAGGGAAGCGATGGGATCGGCGTGATAGGCCGGGCGAACGTACCGGTAAAAATAAACAAACGTGTTGACTGCGCCCGTAATCGCGTAACTCACCGCGGCAGCACGCAATTTGAGTAATACGGCCGCGGCCAGCAACAGCGGCCAGAGAAGATTTCCGTTGGCCAGCGAATACGTCCCGCACAAGGCCGCCAGAATAGAGACGGGCAGCCAGAGGAACCTGGACGATCCCTGTTCTCCGGGATGGCGCTGTGAGTCCTTCCAGTAGAGCAGGAGCCCGACAAACGAGAGCGTGGCAAACATCGGCGAGAGCACATAACAGACTTGAAATCCCATGGTGTAGTTCAGCCACGGGGAGGGACAGAAAATACAGAACGCCACCAGACCCACACCGCTGCGCCACAATGCTCCTCGCCAGCCGCCCAGCACACGCATGCTCCATGCCCACAGCCCTGAATGGAGCACCTGGATTACGACAATGCTGGCCAGTAGAAATACCTGGCGGGCGCGAAACATCTTCAGGTCGACAGCGAAGAACAGCTTCTGGATGACCATCCGATGTTCGTTATGCTGGCGCCACAGCCAACTGGCGGAGAGCGGACTCTCGCCTTTGGCCATAGCTGAGATGTATTCCCATGTGTCCCACCAGGGAAGGCTGGAGTAGCTGACCAGGATGGTGTAGATCGCGGCCGCGATGGTGCACATCCCGCCTAACAAGATGGCATACGACAAAGCGACGGTCAGTTGTGGGGCCGCACGCCCGCGTTCTTTTGCCGCCAGAACACCGCCGGCCAATCCTGTTGTCGAAGGCAGATTCATTCGCGTGCGTTCACACTCGGTGAGTGATTCTTGCACGCCTGCCCTTAGTTGTCAGCTGACGTTTCCTGAAGGAGGACGCAACCAGCGACGACTACGCGTGCGCTGGTTGCATTTGATTCGCGCTGGGCGCGCCGCCGGCGGAGCGATTTGAGAGCAGCGAATGTGTTTGGCCCGCGGGGCTCCGGCGTCAGTTCATCGCTTTGTTCTTTTTCCCGCCTGAGCAGAATGAGCCCGTGGGTAACTTCGCCTTGGTGTAGATGCAATCCCTCCGAGCCGTAGACGGCAACGCAGCCTTAAAGCTGACATCCCACGTAGGATCGTCGGGCAGGCACTCCCCGGCAGGCGAGGCTTGATCGCTGGCCGTGAAGTCGCTGGGGAGTAGCAC
>PLBD01000194.1 GCA_003135315.1 Acidobacteriaceae bacterium
GTGGGCGTCAGCCCACGCTCGATGAGGAACAAAACCCGAGCCGCAGAGCGGCGACAGCCCGTCAGAACCGCAGCTTCGGCACAATGGCGCCCGTACTCCGGCTGTAGTCGTCGTATTCCGCGCCGAAGGTGTTGGTCATGGCGTGCTCTTCGATCTTGCTCTTGATCTTGAAACCGGCGTACAGCAGCACCACAGCTACAATGCCGCGCACCTGCTGGCGCTCCAGCGCCGTGCCCAGCATCGCCAGAATCATGCCGGAATAAATGGGATGCCGCACCCAGCGATACGGTCCCGTCGTGATCAGCTGATGTCCGACTCTGACGGTCACCGCCCCGCTCCAGTTGGTGCCTATATAGGCCCTGGCCCACGCTGCGAAGCCCAGGCCCACCGCGGTAAGGGCCACTCCCAGCGCGGTAATCCACGGATTCGCCGGAAACAGGACAAGGCGCAGCCACTCCCGGTTAGCGTCGCGGCCCCACATGGTATAGAAGGCGGCGATCGTCAGCACCATGTACGACAGCCGCGACGATATGCCTTCCCGCACCTGCGTCGGCTTGGTGCGGATCGCCCACACCGTCCACGCCACTGCAAACGCGATCCATAGCCAGCCGCAAACCGCCATTCCATCCATCGCTCTCTCCCGAGTTCGTTACGTTAGCGTAGTCCAAATGGTTCCCGGAGGCACCATGACTCCAAGGCCGCTCCTCCTGCTAGCGGGTCGGTTTGAAATTTGCGCGCTTATCCTGTACCGGGTGGAGCACGCCTTGAGGCGTGCATATTGCGGGCCCACTTGAATACGCGCTTTAGCGCCTGAGGTAAATCAACCCCTTACCTCAGCGGCTGAAGCCGAGACATTAGACCGAGGATCTCAAGTGCACGCCTGAAGGCGTGCTCCACCCAGGATGACTGACCACAATTTCAGGCCGCCCGACGCGCTTCCGGCCCACTGGACTCCGGCCAACCCGGAATAGTATCGTTGGCCATGCCATGATGCCCGGGCGGATCATGCCGCAATCCATCCTAAAGGGAGCCGTTTTCCATGATGAAACGCGTATTCTCGGCCGTAGTCCTCAGCCTTCTGCTTTCCACCCTGGCCCTGGCGCAAAAAGTCGACATCGATTGGGACCGCAGCGCTAACTTCGCCAACTTCCACACCTACATGTGGGAGACCAGTCCCCGTCCCGCGCATGGCCTCTGGCACCAGCGCATTACCGACGCGGTTGACCAGCAGTTGCAGGCCAAAGGTCTGACCAAAGTCGATTCCAACCCCGACATGTGGGTGGTTTACAGCAACAGCATTCACGATCAGAAGGAAGTGGTCGGCAACAACTACGGATTCGGTCCCGGCTGGGGCTGGGGTTACTGGGGAGCGCCAACTCAGACCACGTATAACACCTACGTCACCAAGATTGGCACGCTGGTAGTCGAACTGGCCGACGCCAAGAACAAACAGATCCTGTGGCGCGGCAACGCCACCGACACCATTTCCGACAACAGCAACAAGAACATCAACAATCTGGACAAGGCCATCGCCAAGCTGTTCAAAGGCTATCCGCCAAAAGANNGTCATCACGAGCAGGCTTCAGCCTGCGAGGGATCTGCTGTTCGGCTTATCCAACGGCGCTGTTCGACTAGTCTTAGCCGCTCTTGAATGGGGCTAGCTTAGCTTCGTTATTCAGCTTCCCTTATTTTTGTCGCTTTGTATCAGGGCACGGCTTCAGCCGTGCCGCCAGGACGCAAAAGCTATCGGGCTTTAGCCCCTGCCGCCTTTTGCTTTGCCAAATAATTGAAGCAATACGGAAACTTCTCAGGCGCATCCACCAGCCCTGCCCTTACCGGGTTCTGGGCAATGTATTCCTGGTGTTTCAAGAAACTCTCTCGGTCGTCGGCCCGCACCTCCGAAAATCCACGCTGCCATACCTCTCCTGGATACCCGAACTCGTTCTTCAATCGATAAGAAAATCCGCCCTTAATGAATTGCATCGCCTTTTCAATTGTTAGCTCGTCGCTAACGGTGATTAACAGATGTACATGATCCGGCATAACCACGAAATCGTGCACTCGGAATTTTCGCGCCGCAACGTACGAACGCAATACGTCGATGAACAGTGTCGCATTGCGTTCCGACTGTAAAAGGGCTCGTCCCATGCTCGTTTTCGTTGTGACAAAAAATGTGCGGGAACCGCTGAGGATCTTGCTGGAACTGGCATTGCGAAGAGGTTTCGACATTAGCAGGGGCTGAAGCCCAATTCTATTATGCGACTTTGTGGCACGGCTAAAAGCCGTGCCCTGATACAACCCTACGCCTGCTCGGCCCACTTGGAGCACACGGGCCTTCGACACTGTGACACGGCATCACGCGTGCCGCAACCAATCTACCCCTTCACCTTCACCGTATCCCCGTCCTTCAGCTTCTGCGGCGGGTTGCTGACGATCGTCTCTCCGCCCGCCAGTCCCTGCTTCACAATCACCTGCCCGCGGAGATCGGCGCCGGTGGTGATCGGCATGGCGCGAGCCTTGTTGTCCTCAATCGCGAAGACCGCCGGCTTGCCGTCGCGCGTGATCACCGCGTCTTTGGGCACGGTGATGACCCGTTGCGGCGCGGCCTCAGCGTTCTGCGTTTTCTTCTGCGGCTCCAGGAACGTCACGTTGCAGCTCATCTCCGGGCGCAGATACTTGTCCTTGTCCAGGATCGAGACTTTGACGGTCACGGTTGCCTTCGTCCGGTCGGCGGTGGGAATAATCTGCCGCAGCACGCCTTTGTAGGTGTGGTTCGGAATCGCCTGCACCGTGATCTCGGCCGGCTGATTGGGGCCGAGCTGCGAAACGTTGGCCTCGTTCACATCCACCTCCGCCTCCAGCGAGTTCATGTCGGCGATGGCCACAATCGCGCCCGACGACGTCGAGATGTTCACCCCCGGCGGAATCGGCGCGACGCTCTCGCCCACCTCGGTCATCTTCTTCACCACGATCCCCGCAAACGGCGCGCGCACCGTCGTGAAGTCCAGATAGGCCTGCTGGAGTTGCAGCGTTGCCTTGTCCTGCTCGATGGCCGCCGCTGCCAGATTCACCTTGGCCTTCGCAGCATCCAGTGCATCCTGCGAGCTGACTTTGCCGCGATAAAGATCTTCCTGCAAGCGCTCCTGGCGTTGCGCTTCGGCCAGATCGGCCTTGGCGTATTCGATGTCAGCTTTGGCTTTGGTGATCGCGGCCAGCGCGTCGGCGTTGTCCAGCGCCGCCAGCACATCGCCTTCCTTCACCACGCTTCCCTCTTCCACGCGCAGTTGCGAGATGCGGCCCTGGATCTTCGACGACACCACCGATTGCTTTCTCGCCACCAGATAGCCGGACGCGGTCAGGATGGGCGCGCCGGCATTGGCAACGCTGCTGCTCTCCACCGTCGCCTGCACCGTCTCCACTTCCACCACGCCAAACACCGGATGCGCCTTGGCAAAATACCAGCCTCCTGCCACGGCGACGCCGAGCACGACCAGCAGGATGAGCGGCAGCCGCCATCGGCCGGGACGCGGCGTCTCCCGATCAATGCGCAGCGAGGCGAGATCATCCTTCAATTCGGGCATAAGAGGAACCTGGTCCGATCAATACATCTAGTGTCCTGAATCGGAAGTTCATGGCAAACATCAGCGCTTTGTATCAGGGCACGGCTTCAGCCGTGCCGAAGCACGCGCTAAGGAAACATGGCCTTTAGGCCTGAGGTGAATCGAAAAGCCGCCGTAAATAGGTGAATGAATTTCTGATTCACCACTCTAGCATCGCATCCTTGCTGCAAGTTTGGAAAGAGCAGGGCTGCTGGCATTGTCCATCGCTGCGCTAAATTTAATCGGACCGCAACCAGCAGCAATAGTGCGAACTGTCAGCCTGAACGCGTGACAATTGTCATGGAGGTGGCGAGGTGGGCGAGTACTACCCTTCAGGCGCGATCATATCGGGCAACGACTTCTAGCCCGCAGGGCGCCATTTGTGCCCTTGAAATCGCTGTGTTTTCTCGCCTTTCTTACTGGCTGGCGTACCGGCCGAGGCTGCTGTTGTTCCACTTCTGGTGCCAGCTATGGACCAGTCTCGGTTCGTGGCGCGACGCGAACACCACGATGTCGGGCCAGAACTCGTTCAGGATGCGGGCCTGCGCCACCGAACCTAGACCGGTAAGCGCATTCTCAATGGTTCCCGGCACCGTTTCCCGGCGGTATGGAATGTAGGCGTTCGATACCGCGGCCTGCACGAACTCGCTGAGGATCAGCGATGTGTTGATGACGCTGCGGCCGCTGTCGCTGCGCCCAATCAATACGCGGCTGGCGGCGTAGGCCAGGCGGTCGGAGATGTCCGTCTGCTGCGAGCGAAAGTACCGGGGGTCCTGGTGCAGCAACGCGGGCAGGGCGAACGTCCCGAAAAACGATGCGCTTTCCGCTCCCGCCGTTGCGGCTGCCAGCCGCTTGCCATAGCCTGCCATCCCTCCGCCGAAGCTGGGATAGGCTCCCGTTGCCTGCGCGGTCAGCGAATCGATGACCGCTCCGCTGATCGTGTCGAACGAGTGCGCGCGCCGTACAAACAGGTCGAACTTCTGCCGGCTGCTGAGCGGAACGTAAGACGGCGCATCGGGAAACGGCTGGCCGGGAACGAAGTTGCGCGCCATTTTCACCATGTTCTCGTGGCGGAAAGCGCCCTTGAAGGCCGCGGTGGTGAATTGCACGTGGTCGAAGGCGTTATCGCTGGCATGCGCGGCCAGCATGGGCGGCAGCGCCTGTGTACAAACATTCGCCGGACCGGGCGGCAGCGCACCTTCGTAGGGCGCAAAGTCCGCCAGCCCCACCATGGCGGAAGAGACTCTAAGATCGGCTAAGACCGCAGGCGTGCTGGCTCGCGAAGGTTCCGGCGCCGGGGCCATGATCGCCGGCAGCGACGGCGGCGCCGCGCCACTGGCGATGACCACCTGCTGCGCTAACAGCGGCGAACACCCTAATCCTACTGCCAGACAAAACACCGCGCCTGCGTTCATCCCCCACCTATGCTCCGTAGATCCGTGCGTGCATTATGTATCAAGTCGCCCGATTAGAGAAGCCTGTTCTGTTTATCGGAGATTAAATTCCTTGGAAACTTCGCCGGCACTGACCCATGGTCGTCCATTTTCCCGGCCGCCCCGTCGCGGACACGGCCTGATTTTACCGAGCGAAGCCTGCACTTCCAGCTGCTATCTCTCTGCGCGCGTCCGGCAATTGCTCTTTTAGTCCTGCAAAAGCTGTCTGCTCCAGATATTATGTCGGAATGGCACAACGACTGAAGTTGGCAGTCGCAATCTCTCTGGTTCTGCTGTTCGCCCTGTTCTGCGGCTGCCAGCCGAGGAAGCCCAAGTCCTCGACGGTGGTAGTGCACCTTCTGCGAAACCTCAACTCGGTCTATGGCAGCAATCTCGACCGCAGGATCCTGGATTTTGAAGGCAGCAATCCCCGCGTGAAGTCGGGCCAGCACATCGACATTCAAAGCGAGACCAGCGACTACCGGGAAATGTTGCGTAAGCTGGCCAGCTACGAGAACGTCAGTCTGGTCATTCTGGATTCGCCGGAGGATGTCGGCTCGAATTCCGCCCTGCAGATCGCTCTGCCCCAGGCCACCAATGTTTGCGCCGGACTACAGGCTTGTCCCGCCATTATCCCCGCCATCATTCCCGCTCAGGTGTCGGGCAACGATCGCGAAGCGGCGCAGGCCTTCATCGATTTTCTGCAAAAGGCGCAGTGAAGCAGATAGGAAGTCTGATTTAAGTCGGGTTTTGGAGGGGACAGCCTTCAGGCCGTCCGTAAATGCCGCAATAACAACGCGGCTTCTAGCCGCTGAGGGACTTCGCCTTGACTTGATCAGGGTTCCCTCAGCGTTTGGCTGTCATCCTGAGCGCGGGCGCCCTGTTCCAGCCTTCTTTTGGCCGGGGCGGGCCGATGGTCTCTTCGCGGATTTCTTCTTCGCCGCCGCGCCAGCCAGCGGCAGCTCCTTCATATCGGCGGCCCGCCACATATACCAGCTGGCCACGCTGCGATACGGACGCCAGCGCTCGCCATAGGCCATCAGTTCTTTCGGCTTGGGAAGCTCCTCCAGCTTGCGCATCCTGGCAAAACCTTTGCGGACGCCGTAATCGTCCACCGGCAGCACATCGGGACGGCCCAGCCGGAAGATCAACAGCATCTCGACCGTCCATCGGCCGATGCCGCGCACGGTGTCCAGCCGTTCGATCAATTCTTCATCGCTCATGCGATGCGCCTGCTTCGCCGTGGGTACGGTGCCGTCGAGCGCCTTGGCTGCCAGATCGCGGATCGCCAGCATCTTCGCGCGCGACAATCCCGCCGACCGCAGATGCTCCTCCGACGCTGCCAGCACCTGCTCCGGCGTGGGGAAACCGTCCACCAGGCCGCGGCGGGTGCGAAGGCGTTTCGTGTTCTCGGGAAACAGCGCCTTCACGCGCGCCGTGATGGTTGCGGCGGCGTTGCCATTGAGCTGCTGGTAGATGATCGACTCCAGCAGCGCCTCGAAGATGCTCTGCGTCGTCTCCTGCTGCAGGCGGCACGGCCCCGTGCGCGCGATGATGCGCGCCAGTTGACGGTCCACTCGCGACAGATGTTCGCACGCGGCAGTGTGATCAAGTTTCTTGGGCATGGGAATACAGTAGCCACGAGCTGCGAGCCTCGGGCTCAGAGCTAGTTGCGAATTGTCAGCTGGCAATATTGAAACGTCCAAGAGACAACTCTCGGATCAGTTCTCGCCAAGAATGACATCTCAGCATAACTGGTAACCGATCTATAGCCGATCACGGTCAACTGGCTCGTGGCTACAGGCTCGCGGCTCGCAACTACTGGCTACTGCTTTCTTCCTCCAGCGCCGCAATCGTCTCGTCATCGACATCCCACAACTTCAGTATCCGAAAGATAATACGGCTTGCGAAGCCGGCGCGCAGCAGCGTGCGAAAAACGCGGGCTGCCTGTTTCTGTCCATCAGGTTTCGCGATGCGCTTGCGGCGCAGAAACTCGCGCGCCAGCTGTTCCTCGTTGACATCGTTGTATGCGGCTGGAACCACTTTCTCGATGATCTCAGGATGCACTCCCTTGATCTTCAGGTCCTGGATCACGCGCAGCCGCCCGAACTTTTCGTTCTCCTTGCGAAAGCGCGAGTAGCTCTCCGCGTAGCTGGTGTCGTTCAGATAGCGCTGCTCCTTCAGCCGGGCCACCACCACCTCAACCAGCAAGTCGCCGTGCGGCTGATCGCCGACGCGACGGCGCATCAGGCGCTTGATTTCGGCCACGGTGCGCATCTGCCGTCCCAGCGCACCCACGGCGTATTCGTAGAGCGACTCTTCGTCGTACGTCTTCGCCGTGCGCTTGAAAGGCATGGGAAAGATTATAGGCGGTGATGAGATGTCTTTTCCGCGGTGGAAGCGCCGGGCTTTAGCCCGTCGAAACTGTTTTTATCAGGGCACGACTTTGGAGTCTGCGCGAGAACCAGGTTTGATCTTCGTCGGTGGAGTGCCACCCGCGAAAATAGAACCCCGAAGGGGTCGAATTGCAGTTAGCCCAGGACGGAGCGCAGCGGAGTCCTGGGTTAAGTTGGAAAAGTACTTGAGTCCCCCGGGGACGGCACACTTCTCGCGCACACTCTTCAGTCGTGCCGCACAAGCCGCAATAACGAGAACGGGCACTGGCCCCTGCGGAACGCAGGGGCCAGTGCCCTCATTTCAATTCCACGTTATCGGCATGGCTGAAGCCATGCCCTGATACAAGGCTCCGTCACGCCAGATCGAACACCAGAAACTCCGCCGCGCCATCGCCGCCGTTGCTGGCAATCCGCAACTTGCTCTCGCCGCTGATGGCCGCTCCGTCGCCCTTTTCCAGCTTGCTGCCATTCACGTCTAGCTGCCCGCTGATCAACTGCACCCAGGCATGCCGCCCCTTGCTCAGCTCCAGTTCCACCGACTTGCCGCTATCGAGCAGCGACGCATAGACGCTCGCGTCCTGATTGATCGTGGTCGAGCCGTCGCGCCCGTCGTGGGAGGCGATCAGCCGCAGCCGGTTCTGCTTCTCTTCCCGCGGAAACGTCCTGTCTTCGTAGCTCGGCTTCAGTCCCTCGGCCTCGGGCAGTAGCCAAATCTGCAGCAAATGCACCGGCGCCTTCGACTGGTTGACTTCGCTGTGCATCACGCCCGTGCCCGCCGACATCCGCTGCACGTCGTTCTGCTTGATGGTGGCGCCGCGCCCCATGCTGTCGTGATGGCTCAACTCGCCGTCAATGATGTAGGTGAGGATCTCCATATCGCGATGGGGATGCTTGCCGAAGCCACGCCCGGCGCTGACCCGGTCTTCATTAATGACCCGCAAGTCACGGAATCCCATGTGCTTGGGATCGTAGTAATCAGAAAACGAAAAGCTGTAGTAGGTGTCCAGCCAACCGTGGTTGGCGTGGCCCCGCTCAGCCGATGGCCTGATGGTGATCATGTTCTTGCTCCAGGGTCATTGGATGATCGGCGCGCCGAAAAGTAGCAAGCGTGTTGTAACACACAAATGACGCGACGCCCCTTTTCGCCCGACCGCTGATGATGCTCTCCCCCTGTCTCAAAATGCCGACGCTCGCGACGCTGCGTCGGCAACGCTGCTCCCGGCCCGCTTTGCGGGACGACTCAGCTTAGCCCAGGACGGAGCGCAGCGGAGTCCTGGGTAGGACGGGAAAAAGTATCCGAGTCCCGTAGGGACGGCAGGATTCCCACCTTGCCCGCATGCCTGACATGCGGGTGGTAGATCTCTCTACAGCCCCGCGTCTTCCGCCGCCAGCTTCCCCAGCACGCTCCAGTCGTGCTTTTCCCGGCCGCGGCCAATCCCGGCCAGCATGTGGTCGTGCACCAGGCTGGCCACCGGCAAAGGCGCATTGACGCTATCAGCCGCCGCCAGCGCCAGCCGGATGTCCTTCAGTCCCAGCCGCAACGCGAAGCCGGCGTTCTCAGGTTTGGCATCGGCGATAAGTCCGCCGTAGGTTTTGTAGACCGGCGCCGCAAACAGCGAATTGGTCAGGAATTCGACGTACTCATGGGGATCGATGCCATACTTGCGCACCAGCGCGATCGCCTCGCCCAGCGACTCGATCACCGCCGCGATCAGGAAATTGCCGCTCAGCTTCACTACATTGGCCATCTCGGGCTTGTCGCCGATCACAAACACCCGCTGGCCAACCGCCTCCAGGATCGACATGCAGCGTTCCAGCGCAGCCTCTTCGCCGGCGGCCGCCACGAACAACTTCCCTGCCGCGGCAGCTTCGGGCCGCCCAAAGACCGGAGCGGTTATGTAGTGCTGGCCGCGCTTGCCATGCTCCTCGGCCAGCCGCCTGGACAGCGCGACGCTGATGGTGCTCATCGAGATGTGCGTCCCGCCTCGCGGCAGGCTCTCCATCACGCCTCCCCCATCCAACACCGCCGATTCAACAGCGTGGTCGTCGGCCAGCATTGTGATAACCACTTCCGCGTGTTTGGCTGCTTCGCCCGCAGACCCGGCGACCTTCGCGCCCTCTGACTTCAGCGCCTCCGCTTTCGCCAGCGTGCGGTTCCACACCGTCAATTCATGCCCGGCGCGCAACAGATTCCGTGCCATCGGCGTTCCCATATTTCCTAAACCAATAAAGGCGATCTTCATCTGCTTCCTCTCGAAAAAAATGATACTCTTCGTCCGATGTTCATCGGCTGGAGCGGATTCACAGGATGGTCAATTTCCGCAGTCGCCGTGTTTCGGTAAATCGATCACTCAGAGGAGAGAAGGATGCGCCCAACGCGTCTGGCTGTTCTTGTCGCTGTCGTCTTGCTGGCATCGGTGGCGGTACCGTTTCTATGCCCCGCCACGGCCCAGGAGCAACAACCACCGGCGCTGCCGTTGCCCGAGATGCAACGCCTGGCCAAGCTCTACACCGGTACGTGGAACTATACCGAGACCTACCCGAAGTCTCCCATGACGCCGAATGGCGGAACGAATACCGGCGTTTACACCTGCCAACTGGGGCCGGGCGGAAACTCCATCTTCAACCATTTTCATTCCAAGGGAGCCGTCGGCGAATTTGACGGCGCAATGATCATGACCTGGGACCCGCAGGCGCAAGCCTACAAAGCCTATGCCTTCGGCGATTCCTTCCCTGGAGCGCTGGTCGAGACCGGCCAGTGGGAGGGAGACGCGCTGGTCTTTCGCACCGAGCTCTCCCTGCCGGGGAAGAAGCTCATGCTTCGCAATTCCACCCGCTTCCTGGAAGGCGGCAGGATCTCCAGCGACGAATACTCCAGCGCCGATGGCAAGCCGGAGACGCTGGTCGTTCACGTGGATGCCGTGCGGAAGTGAAACGCGCACGCGCGGGGATTTCTGCTTGCACATTTGAGACCGGCGAAGGTATAGACCTGAAGACCAGTCGGCGGCGACTGCTATTTGAAGTTCAGCCTTGACTCTTTTTCCACTTTGCCCCTGCACCATGTATGATGCTTTCTGTTTTGCCGCCGATGCCACCCCTCACAACATCCCGCAAGACGCGCGAAGAGCGCCGCCAGTTCGGGCGCTCCCTGCGCAACCAGGTCGCGCGCACCAGCCAGTGCGATTGGGACCCCAAGCAGCGCAAGTTCGACGTTATCTCGCTGGTGATCGACTCCAACCGCCCGCGCCTTTCACATTTGCTGCCCATCAAATATGGACGCATGGCGGCTTCGCCGTTCGGCTTCTTCCGCGGCGCGGTGCCGGTGATGGCGGCCGACCTGGCGGCCATGCCCTGCACGACCTTGCGGACGCAGATCTGCGGCGACGCCCACGTGCAGAACCTCGGGGCCTTCGAAGCTCCCGATGGCCGCCTCATCTTCGACATCAACGACTTTGACGAGACCATCGTCGGGCCATGGGAGTGGGACGTCAAGCGCATGGCCGCCAGCCTGGTGCTGGCCGGGCGCGAGGCCGGCAACTCCGACAAGCAATGCAAACTGGCGGTGCTGGCTTTCGTGGAACGCTACCGTCAATACATGCGCACTTTCTCGGAGATGGCGGTCCTCGAATTGGCGCGCTTCCAGATTTATCGCGTCGTTCCGCCCGTGAAATTTGTCTTGCGCAAGGCGGAGCGGGCCACGCCCGTCCACAACCTCCAAAAACTTACCGTCTTCGAGAACGGCAAGCACCGCTTTCGCGAACAGAAGCCGACCACGTTCCGCGTCTCACGCGCCGAAGCCAGCGCGGTGCTTGCGTCGCTGCCGGCCTATGCGAAAACACTCTTGCCGGAGCGGGCCTTTTTCTTCACGCAGTATTTTCCTGAGCACGTCATCTTCCGCGTCGTCGGGACCGGCAGCGTGGGCACGCGCGATTACGTGCTCCTCATGTTTGCCGGCGCAATCTCCGACCCGCTCTTTCTCCAGGTCAAGGAAGAGCCGCCCTCGTCCTACGCGCCTTACCTGCCGGCGCGCCCTCCGGCGCATCAGGGCGAGCGCGTCACCGAAGGCCAGCGCGCCATGCAGATGCAATCCGACATCTTCCTGGGATGGACCTCGATTGACGGCCGCGACTATGTAGTTCGTCAGTTGCGCGATCACAAGGCGGCCATCGAGGCCGATGCACTGCAGGGCGACGGTCTGGTGCAGTATGCGCGCATGGCGGGCGAACTGCTCGCCAAGGGTCACGCGCGCTCCGGCGATGCCTGCGCTTTGTCCGGATATCTGGGCACCGCCGACCGGTTCGATACCGCGATGGCCCGCTTCGGCATCATTTACGCCAACCAGACCATCAAGGATTGGGAAGCGCTGCGGCACGCCATCCGCCAGGGCAAGATCGCAGCGGAAGAACCCGAGCCCGCCGCTCCGAAAAAATCCGCAAAGAAGTCGAAGCCCACAAAAAAGAAGAAGTAACCGCCGCCAGCGCGAACGTTGGCATCTCCCGCAGGGTGTCATCCTGAGCGGAGCGAAGCGGAGTCGAAGGGCCCCTACCATCACGAAGGTCATCCTGGGTGAACTTCGGAGTTCCTGTTGGACTGCCGGTCAGTGGTGGTATCAGCCCGCGAGTGATCTGCTGTTCGACTTCTCCCACCCGCCCATTTTGAAACTCTGAAACACTTCTTTGCTTCCCGCATCCGTACCATTGGAGCGATAATAGGCATATGCAGCGGTGGGTTCTGAGTGCGGCTTTATGCGCTCTGCTCACGCTCCCGGTCTGGGGACAACGAGGCGGCGGCGGACACGGTGGCATGGGTGGTGGCGGCCATTTCTCCGGCGGAGGCGGCTCCGTTGCGCATGGCAGCGCCGGTTACGGCTACCACGGATCGGCTGGCTACAGTCGCGCTCCGGCTTACGGCGGCGCTTATCACGGCGGCAGCTATCCTGGCAGCGGCTATCGCGGCTACGGCTACGGTTGGCATAGCAACGGCGGATATAGGCCTTATCCCTATCGACCGTGGGGCTATGGACGGAGTTGGGGATATCCGTGGTGGGGATTTGGCTACGCAGGGCTGTCCTGGTATCCCTGGTGGGGATGGGGCGGCTGGGACAATTCCTATTACAACTACTATCCGTCTGACGCCTACTCGGTCCAGACTTATCCCTACGCTTACCCGCCCAGCGGCGATTACTCCCCGGACAACCAGACCGGCAACCAGACTCAAGACCAGATCGATCGCCTGACGGCTGAGGTCGATCAGTTGCGCTCTCAGCAATCCCAAAGCTCAGGCCAGTTGCAAACCGCCAGGACGGTGCTCGTCTACCTCGACGGGCACACTGAGGACGTACAAAATTACGCCATCGTCGGCAAGACCCTCTGGATCTTCGACGAATCCCGCGCCCGGAAAGTTTCGCTCTCCGAACTCGACCTCCCGGCTACGAAACACGACAACGAAGACCGCGGCATCGACTTCGTTCTTCCCTCTTCTTCACGCTAGGGATTGCCCTCGAAAGTAGGCCTAATGTTGCAACTATATAATTTCGATTATATAGTTGGGGTGAGGGGCACTCCATGGCAAAACTGAAGATCACGACCGTTGGCGCATCTGCTGGAATCATCCTCAACAAGGAAGTCATGGCTCGCCTGGGGGTCAAGAAAGGCGATTCTCTGTTTCTGACCGAGGCGCCGGGAGGTTTCCGGGTGACGCCATACGATCCGGATTTCGAGCGCCAGATGACGCTGGCCGAAGAGATCATGCATGACGATCGCGACATCCTCAAGGCACTGTCCAAGTGAAGGCTTGGCGATGGGTGCGGCTGGACGTCGTGTATGCCATTCATGATCAACAGTTGGCCGAACATGGAGGATTGTCTGGCGTGCCCAATATTGGCCGCCTCAAGGCTGCTCTGGCCCGGCCGCAGAACCTGGCAGCTTATGGAAAACCGGACGCTGCGGCGTTGGCGGCGGCCTATGCCCATGGCTTGGTTCGGAACCACCCATTTGCCGACGGCAACAAGCGAACTGCGTGGGTGATCGCCCGTCTGTTTCTCGCCGACAACGGCCGTCGCCTGCAATTTGCTCCAGCGGACGCGGTGAAAATGATGGAGGCAGTGGCCGCCGGTGCGATCACCGAGTCCAGGCTCGCTGAATGGTTCCGCGAGCGAATTGGCGTAGTTCGGCATGGCTGAAGCCATGCCCTGATTACAAAGCTTCCGAGCGCTACCCCCGCTGCTCTTTCCTTCTGAGCATCAGATACGCCCGTATCAGCTCGTTCAAATCGCCGTCCAGCACGCGATCCACATCGCCGATCTCCACCCGCGTGCGCAGGTCCTTCACCATGCGATACGGTTGCAGCACGTACGACCGGATCTGCGAGCCGAAGTCGATGTCGAGCTTCGAGTCCTCGATCTGCTTGCTCTCCGCGCGTTTCTTCTCCAGTTCGTACTCGTAAAGCCGCGAGCGCAAAATGCTCATCGCCTTCTCGCGGTTCTT
>PLBD01000132.1 GCA_003135315.1 Acidobacteriaceae bacterium
CGCTTTTCGAGACCTGGGAATCCCATCATCGATACGCGATCTGGCTGCTTTCAGTCGGAGTAAACGAATGAGCGCCAGAAAGCTGAAGCTACGATCGAAGGCCACAACCTTCACGCACTTCCATTTCATCCTCCTGGGTCTCGAACACCGCGAGACCCAGGGCACCCAAGCGCCGGGTATCCTCCTTTAGCCTTGAGCGGAGATTTGCTGATCACCTCGAAAACCCTGGCGGGACGGTAGAATACCAGCGAATCGAACAATAACCGGGTGCCCCGGGCCTCGCGCTGTTCGAGACCCGGGAATCCGTCATCGTAGCTTGCGTCGGCAACTCTTCAGGCAGTGGTGCTGGATCTTCGTATGTCTCCATTCACGGGTGGTCAATTCGGAGAACCCAGGATCACGCTGAATCGTCGCTTCCTCAACACCCTGCTGCTGCTCCTGCTGTTTCGCATCCTGGCGGCCATTCCCATACTTAACGTGGACGAAGAACGCATTCGCCATCTGCTGGCCCAGAACCCCTTGATCGGAACGGTGGATCTCTTCGCCGGCGGCGACGTGATCAACCACTTCTCCATCGTGGCCGCAGGCATCTTCCCCTACCTGCTGGCGCTGATGCTGGTGCAGGCCGCCTGCCTCCTGCCCTCGCGCCTGCGCCAGATGCAGCGCCAGGGCGAAAAGGGAAAGAAACGCCTGGAACTCATCACCAAAGTTCTGACCGTCCCGGTAGCTTTTCTCTTCGCCTGGATCCTCAGCCACTATCTCTCGCAGCAGGTCGGCCTTTTTCCGGGACAGGTTCGCTGGTTCACCGCGGCCAGCTTCTGGCCATCGTTGCGGATCGTCTGTCTGGTCACCCTAGGAAGCTTGATTTCGACTGCGGTCGTTGACCTCATCACGCGCAAAGGCATCGGCTCGGGCGCGGAGGTGGTTCTTGTAGGCGGCTCGGGACTGGTTTTTGTGAAGCAAGTCTCGGCGGCTTTGCGCGACGCGCCAGGCAAGGCCGTGGCTGTGCAGTGGCTGGGCTGGATCACCCTGGGCAGCCTCGTCGTCGTGGTCCTCAGCATTTATGTGATGAGCGCCAAGCGCAAAATCCCGGTTCAATATGCCAGGAACCCGACGTCTAGCCGCAGTCCGTTTTCCCGGCGGCAGCAATCGTATCTCCCGCTCCTGCTCAACAGCGGCCGGGTCCTTCCGGTCTCAGCCGGAATCGGCGTGCTGGCCCTGTTGCAGCTCAGCCAGGATTTTTTCCAGGTACACGCTCACAGTTGGGCCGGTGCGCTGGGGCACTCGATGACCGACTGGGCCACGCCCGCCAGCCTCTGGTATTGGGCCGCGCTCGCCTGCCTCATTATTTTTTTCACCTACGTCTACAACTTCTCCGTGCTCTGGCAGCGCGACGAGCCCATCTCAGAGCGTCTCAAGAAAGAGGGGGGCTTTATTCCCGGACTGCGTCCCGGTCAGCAGACGGAACAATATCTTTCGCGCGTGGTCACCGACATCAGCCTGCCCGGCGGAGTAGGCCTGGCTCTCCTGGCCGCGGGACTGCCCTGCGCTGTGTTGCAGATGACCCACCAGAATCTGATGGTCACCATTTTGTCGCTGATTGTCGTGGTCACAACCGTGCAGGCGCTGCGGGACGAGGTGTGCGCCCATCGTTACTCCGAGTCCTACGAGGGCCTGCTCCACCCTTCTCGCAAGAAGCGGCTCTGGGACCGGTTGTGTGGCATGGATACGTGAAGCTGGAAGGTAGCGATGGCCGAGCCAGTTTTGGACGCCCCTACGCTCGTCCCGCAAACTCCCGCGTCTCAGTCGAGACTTTCACCTTTTCTCCCTCTTTGATGAAGAGGGGAACGCGGATCTCGAGGCCGGTTTCCAGCTTGACGGTCTTGGTAACGCTGCCGCCTGAAGAGTCGCCGCGCGCGCCCGGCTCGGCGTACGTCACCTNNCTGGATCACGGCGCCTTCCACCAGGAAGTCCATGGCGTCGCCGATCATCTCCTCGTTGAGCGTAAGCGTCTCGTAGGTTTCCTGGTCCAGAAAGTGGGAACCCTCTTTGTCGCTATACAGGTAAGACGCGGGGCCGATCTGGAGGTCCGGCTCCTTGAATTTGTCGCTGGCCTTGAAGGTCTTCTCAAAGACCGCGCTGGTAAGCAGGTTGCGCATCTTCAGGCGCACCAAGGTCTGGCCGCCGCGCGCGGTGGGAGTGTTCACCTCGGCTTCCAGGCAGTGGTAGGGAGTGTTTTCGAACTCAAAGAACATCTTGCGCTTAACGTTGATGGCATCAATCAGGGCGGCCATGAAGTCCTCAAAGGCAGGGTCGGAAGAAAAAATTTCGAGCAAGCCCGGTCTCAGTTACCTGAAGCTGTCTCACAAATCGGTTTGTATCAGGGCCCGGCTTCAGCCGTGCCGCAGCGGGACCGCAAGCTATCTCACAAATCGGTTTGTATCAGGGCCCGGCTTCAGCCGTGCCGCAAGCGGGACCCCTACGGACTGGGCTTTAGCCCCTGAGGTACTTGCTTTGGGCTGCCCCGCTATTTGTGGGACGGCTTTCCTGTCCCATTATAAGGGGCCGCATGACCTGGCCATTCCCGCAGCCGGGCCGAAAATCACTACCCCCTCCCCCACTTTTCAGTCCTTGTTTTCAATACTTTGCCCGCAAAGTCCTCCATATATTGGACTTATCACTCCGCCTAAGCCGCGTAATTTCAATAGCTTGCAGCCATCGCTCCAAAGTATTGATTGCAAATAAGATACATGGAAAGTCCTCCATTAAAAAGACTTACCGGCCCGATTGGAAAGAGTAAGGAATTCCGACAACGTTCCTTCGCTGCCGAATTTTCAAAGATCTTCGCTGCGGCCCGTGCGCGCTCGCGGACCGGAATCTTGATCCGGCATCTTCAACTCTACCTGCCCCGACTGAGCGCCTCCGACCGCAAAATACCCTTCGCAAAACTTTAGTAACCACCTCCTCCCAAAATAGGAACGCTGCGCCCAGGCTTCAGCCCGGCAGAATCGCACAATTCGAAACTGCCTTGTGTCAGGGCACGAGTTCACTCGTGCCGATAGGCGTCTCTCTTAAGATTGCTGAGCCGGCTTCAGCCGGCGACACTCTTTCGCCCTCCCACTCATTCGAAACCCGCGAATGAGTGGGGCACCCGGCGGTCGTGGGAACCGCTTTATTTCGCTCGCAATTGCCCAACAACTTGCGTACATTGCTATGTCAGGATCCTCACCAGAAGCGTCAAGCCCATGACACCAGAACTGGAAGCATTCATCGATCATTTTGCCAACGAGGAGGAATTGAGGTCTGCCATTGAGGGGCTGCTCTCAAAGCGGGATGAATGCCGGGGCATTAGAAGTCTTCATGGCAAGGATGAATTCGGAAAGGACATCATTTTCTATGCGCCCGCCGGCCTGGGTGGACTGCGGCTAAATGCGTGTGTTGTAAAGCTCGAGAAAATCAGCGGCTCAGCGTCCGACCCGAGGAGCGGCGCGCGTAATGTTCTCATTCAGTGTAATCAGGCGCTTGATACACCAATCGTCAATACCCAAGGAGTTGAGGAATGGACCGATCACGTGTATGTTATGTGCCCTAATGAGCTTTCGGCTAGCGCTATGCAGTCAATATCTGGTGAGTTCAGAGGGAAGCGAGGTCAGATCGAATTTATTTGTGGTCAGGACTTTCTCCAGATGTTCAAGAACCTCTGGCCCGATTTCATATTTTTCCAGCCTGATCTTCTTTCGGCTCACCTGGATAACCTGGGCAAGGAGCTAGCGTCCGATTCGAATATCCACAGGCTCGCAACTGCACATGGTCTAAACACTCTAGCGCAGCGCAAAGACATCTACGTGGAGCCGTCACTCTACCAGCTGCGAGGCCAACTTTCCCGCGGCACGAGCTTGCTTGACGTATCTCAGTTGACACAACGGTTCAGCCTGCGAGAGATAGAGCAACTGTCAAATGTATTTCAGGTCCTTGAAGGTTCACTGCGTGTGCTGGAATATCTGCCACCCACTTTTGAGACTGGTCGTACCCCAGTAGTAAGAGGACTTCGTGCTTGGGCGGGGCGGCTCAAGAAGGACTGGTCTGACGCATATGCTCATGCAGGCATAGAAGCACGCAGTCGAAAGGAGCCTCCGCCGGGAGCTGTTTCGCTCCCGAACAAAACCATATGCGACCTGTTTGAATCGCGCGAGCAAGCGTACTTAGAAAAGGTATATGCCGAACTCGACAAGGAGATTGAGGACGCTAATGTGAGCGTTGCTTCAGCCCCTAGTAATATCGCTATGCTAGATGATGCTGTATTCGCGAATTACGCCTCTTTTATTCATGCAACAAATGCATGCTTCCCGACAATCCAGTTTGATGCGGAAGGAGAAATCAACTGGTCGGCTGAGGACTTGCTCTCCACTAACCGCAATCTCTTGATTACGGGCCCCCCGGGCTTTGGCAAGACCTCGTTTTCCAGAAATCACTTTTTGACGGACCTTGAGAGGTTTAGAACGGCAGATAGCACCATCCTGCCGCTTTATTTTGCTGCGCACAAGCTAGCTGTTTCTGAGAGTAGTAGTTTTGCTGACCTGTTTATCAGGCACGAAGTTGCAAGCCGGCTGCAAAGCCACCCCGCGTTAAGCGTGCGACTATATCTAGACGGCCTTGACGAGATAAAGACGAAAGAGGAACGTGACCAGATCCTAGCCGCCATTAAGGAGGTGTGCACCGCGTCTGGCAGCCGTTTTCGGTGCGTTGCTACCGCGCGAGAGCACGTCGGCGGATACTGGACCAACTGGATGATCCGCGTTAGGCTGAGTCCGATGTCACAAGAGAACCTGCGCGAACTGGTGACTGCGTGGCTTGATGGTGATAACCAGTTGATTTGGCGGTTTTACTCAGAGCTGCAGCAGTCAGAAGCGCTGACAGGTGTGCTGCAGGTTCCCTTGCTGGCTACGCTGACCGTTTTGGTGTTCAAGAACCTTCATCGCCTTCCGGAAAACAGACTCCGTCTTTACCAAATGTTCATCGACCTTTTACTCGGGGGCTGGAACCTCGCGAAGGGTCTCCAACGGCCTTCACTCTACTCATCTACATCCAAGATGATCGTGCTGAGTAGGTTAGCCGGCATGATGCATGCGGAAAAGACCAAAGAATGTACCGATGCTCACATTGCAGCAGCACTGAGTCAGTCAGCGAGATCATTGGTCCCTAAACTGCATACCCTCTTGGCAGAGTTTGTCGAAGACGGCCTTCTATTCCCTTCTGGCAGGATGACCTACATGTTCCCGCACCTTTCGTTTCAGGAATACCTTGCGGCTAAGGACGCTATCGATCCATCGGGACAGGAGGAAAAGCGCATCGTCAAAGCCTTTCTCCTCGGTGACGACTGGTACAAGGAAGTTGCGACATTTTTAGTGTCCATGACCACTAATCCACCGAGAATGCGTTCCTGGATAGTGGATCTGGCGGAGCCGTCACGAGCCTCTGATCGCATGTCCCAGAGCGAGAAGCGCGCGGGCTACCTCATCTCAAAACTCAGCGAGATGTTTCCACAGTGCGGACCCGTCCGTGCTGACCATAGTTGACCTACAGAAAATCCGTCTTCTTCAGGGGTACGGTGATCGACTTGGGGCGGCAGCCCAGACCTACGCAAACTCGAGCCGCTTAAGTTTTAATCGGTCAGCTCGGACATGCGCCGGGTGCCCCACTCATTCGCGGGATTCGAATGAGTGGGTTCGCGAAAGTCCTATGCAATCTCCAGCCGCTTGAGCTTCAAGCGGTCAGCTCGGACGTGGGAGAGATCGTACTGTGCCTGCTGGACGAGCCAGCTTTCGGCGCTGCCGCCAAATACCTTGGAAAGTCGCACGGCCATCTCCGGCGAAATGCCGCGTTTCCCATTTACCAGCTCTGACAGCGTAGTTCGCGTGACGCCAAGCGCCTCAGCGGCGTCTGTAATGCTCAGGCCTAACGGCTCAACGCACTCCTGCAAGACTACCGTGCCGGGGTGCGGGGGGTTCTTCATCAGCATTGGCCGTGCTCCGCGCCTAGTGGTAATCGACATAATCAACATCCTCCGCGTAGCCGTCGTGAAAGCGGAAAATCAGCCGCCAGTTGGCTCGAACCGTCACCGCGTAGAAGCCCGTCAGCTCACCTCTTAATGGATGCAGCCGAAAACCGGGTAAGTCGACGTCTTCGACGGTACGCGCGGCGGCAAGCCTCGCCAGAATATTGCGAAGCTTACCGACATGATCCTGGTTGACGCCGCGAGGTCGTCGCCTTCAAACAAGCGCTTTAAGCCCTTGTGACGGATCGAGCGGATCACTCTGCACCGTAACGCGTTACATTACGCATGTCAAGTATCGGCGTACAACACGCTAAAAAGCCGGGCTTGCGCCCGGCATTTCTGAGCACTGGTCACTTAGCCACCGGGGGGATCGAGCGGAGTCGCTGTTGCGGCACGGCTGAAGCCGTGCCCTTCCACCCTAGTGAATATCGGACATCTCCTGGNNGCGCAATATTCGCCCCGCACTTTGTTGCCATCCATTTTGGGAATGGTGGTTACTTTAGTTTGGGAGGGTGCATTTTCTTGTCCGGATGATTGAGTTGCGGCGGATAGACTGGAAGAGGCCGAAGCTGAGCTTCGGCGCCGGAGTTACCGGCAACCCGATAACGATGTAGTTATCGCGACGGCGTTCTTTGACAAGAGGAAGAATGGTCGCGCACCCCCTTTGTCTGGGGTTTTCCTGGTCTAAGTCCTTGGGGCTCAAATTTTTGCGTGTAAGTCTCTGGGGCTCAAATTTTTACAGGGAGTTTTGTGTGGAATCAGGGACTTACGGAGGAAAAAGGGGGAGGGGTGGATGACGATTCGGTTATTAGCGGCGGAAGAATCAGGGCCCCTTTCGGATTCGCGAAAATCCCCACTCAAGGCCAAAGGAAGGCCTTGAATGGGGCACCCGGCAGAGAAGCAGGTCCCCTTCGGCTTCGCTCAGGGCAGGCTCTGAGGCCCCCTCTGCCTGAAATTGAGGGAGAAGAAAAATCCCCACTCAAGGCCAAACGACGGCCTTGAATGGGGCACCCAATTCTCTTCACTGGCAACTGGTAACTGACAGCTGTCCCTAGTGAATATCGAACATCTCCTGGTGCAGCGCAGGATCGCTCTTCACCAGCACCGTCTTGCCGGTAAGGTCCTCCAGTTCGGTGATGAGCTTGCCATTGTTGGCCTTCAGCGCCTTGGCAACTTCCGGATGCACCCGAATGGTGATGTCGTCCAGGTCGTGTACCTTGGCCATCTTGCGCATCTCGATGTAGAGCTCGTTGCACACCGTGGGAACCGACTTCACGAATCCCGCGCCCGTGCAATACGGGCAAGGCTCGCCCAGCGTGCGCTCCAGCGATTGCTTCACGCGCTTGCGGGTGATGGCCACCAGTCCAAAATCGTTGAACTGGAGGACTTTCGACGGCGCGCGGTCGTTGCGTAGCGCCTCTTCCAGCGCCATCATCACTTTCTGCCGGTTCTTGCGCTCGTCCATGTCGATGAAGTCGA
>PLBD01000457.1 GCA_003135315.1 Acidobacteriaceae bacterium
GTGTGGTTATAGCCGCTGTTGTTGTAGTTATTGCCGTGGTATCCGTTGCTGTTATATCCGTTGTTGTAGTTATTATGGTATCCGTTGCTGTTGTAACCGTTGTCGTAGTTGTTGTGGTAGGCGTTGTTATAGTTGTTATAGCCGTTGCCGTAATAGCCGCCGTGCCACGCATTGTTCCCGTAGTAGGCACCGCCGTGATAGTACACACCGCCGCCGTGCCAGTTGCAGTTCCAACTGTTCCAGCCCCAGCCGCAACAGCCTCCGCTCATCATGGCTCCAACCGCTATTCCCGCTCCGAAGGAAAGCAGGCCTGTAGCCACCAGAGCGCCCGTGCTGTAGCCGGGCGTGACGTAAGGCGTGCCGTAAACTACCGCCGGGTTATATGTCGGAACGTAGACCACTTGCGGGTTCGTAGGCTGGATGACGATGGTTTGCGGGGACTGCTGCACTACCGTGATCTGCGAGCCGGACTTGAGATTGCCCGCGGCCTTGGCCTGGGCACGCAGGGTCTGCACCGCCGCCATCACGTCGGCTTGCTGGTTGTGATACGCCTCGCCCAGTTGTGAAGTCCAGGCCAGGCTTTGCGCCATCTGGTCCAGCACCGAGGGAAACTGCGTCAGCGCCTTGACGCTGGGGTCCCAGGATTGGCCATTGACCGCAGTCATCAGGGCGCTGCCGGTCAAGCTCTTATTCTGCTGGAGCCAGTTGTCGGCAACGGCGACCTGATCGGGAAACGTAGAAGCGCTGAGGATCTGTGCCACTAACGCGTCAGGATATAGAGCGATCGGCGCCACCAGGCCCTGCAACTCGGCCGCAGTCATCGGCGCGCCTTGCCCCGGATAATCGGAAGTCGCGCCCGATGCCGGCGCGCTTTGCTGGTCCTGAAAGAACATGGCATCAGCACCCACCGGCATCGTAAAAGCTATTAGAGCCAAGCACAGTGCCACGGATAAGACTCGTTCACCAAGCGTCACATTCATTGAAGTAACCTCTTTACGGCAACTCAGGCATCTTCATAAGACTAATCGGCAGCGCCAGAGCTTACAACTGTCACTTGCGACAGTCCGACTCCGGGAAGGCCCCAAAGTGCCGGTGGGCTTGCGATTGCCGCGTGCCACACTGCGGAACGCACAGGCACGAATTCGATCGGCTCCTATCTGGTCCCGAAGGTCCAGCCCAGCCCGGTACTGGTGCCATAATCGGCGCCCGAGAAGTTCGCCGGCGGCCGGGTGTCCCAGTTGCCATAGAACGAGATGTTCCAGGTCAGATTGCTGAAGACTTTTATGTAGTAAGAAGCATTCATGTTGACGTGGACTCGGCCGGGCTGGTTCAGGGCCGGCAAAACGACGGCGCCAAGATCAAGACTGGTTTTGTTGAAACGGAAGAACCTCATCTGCCCCGCGACCAGGGCGGCAGTGAGACTTTGACCGGCGATGGGCATAGTGGTCGCCTGGTACGCGGTATCCTGCCAGGCCAAACCACCCAGCAGATAGATCTGCGCATTATTGGTGTTCTTTAAGTAGCGTCCAATCCCGGCACCCAGCGTGCCTTGAAAATTGATGTCCTGCTCCGAACTTTGCATGAAAATGCCGATCCCCTGATAAAACCAGTTGTCCCACCGCAAGAGACGCTGGCCCTGGAGATTCAACTGGTTCCGTGTGGAAGCACTGGCGCCAGTGCTGGAGGCCAACGTCGAACTGAAGTCTGCCTGGGCGTTCCAGCGCTCTCGGGGATATTGAACCAACGAGTCCAGGTTGAACTGAGTGGCGTTGTTTCCTTTGGAATAGATGGCTCCCAGATTGATGTCACCGTTGAATCGCTGCCAGAAGTTTTGGGAAGTCTGGTCAATCTTGACGACTTGGCTTCGTGCGATTGCGACTTTCGTTTCCGTGCCCGTCGCGACCTCGATCTGCATCGGCCGGTCGCCCGGTACATCCGATGTGGAAAGCGTGCCGGTATACACCGAGCCGCTCTCGGTCTTCACGATGAAGAGCTGGCTGCTTTCCAGATGGTGCACCTTCGACCACTGCACGGAACTCGTGCCCAGAATGTAGTCGAGCTTCACGTAGAGCACGCCCGAATCCAACCCCTTGATCTCACACGTCAGGTGGTCGCCGTTCTTCATCACGATCACATCCGTCTTGTCCCGCCCAAACAGCGGCGGAACGAGAAGAAGCACCGCGCATAGCACCAGGTTATGCAATTTCATTTAGGATGTTCCTTTGGTGGGGCGATTTTACCTGCGCGGTAGCGGCAAGGGAAGGAATTAGACTTGACCCGACATTCGGAAGGTTATGAATACTAAGGAACTTGGCTCCCGGCCAACTGGCTTCAGACCGCTGCGGATGCTGGGCATCGCGATCGTGTGGCTGGTCCTCACGCTGCTCACCCTGTGGGCCGTGGCAGCCCTTTACGTCGATTTTCGCGTGTCATGGCTGCGCGTTCCCATCACCGTTGTCTACGTGCTTGCCATCGTCGTGGTCCTGTTCAAGGTCAAGCGACGGCTTTGGGCCGCGGTTCTCTGCCTGGCCGGCTTCTGCATCGTGCTGACTTGGTGGCTCAGCTTGAAGCCTTCGAACGACGGCGATTGGCAGGCCGATGCTTCCCGAACCGCCTCCGTCGACATCGATGGCGATAAAGTTACCATCCACAATCTGCGCAATTGTCACTACATTACCGAGAAGGATTACACGGATTGCTGGAGCGACCGGACAGTTTATCTATCGCAGCTCCGCTACATCGACCTTTTCTTCACCACCTGGGGACCGAAGTATATCGGCCATCCGATTCTCAGCTTCCAGTTCGGCGACAACGACCATATCGCCTTCTCCATCGAGGCACGCTACAAGGTTGGCCAGTCGTACTCGGCGATCCTGGGATTCTTCCGGCAATACGAGCTGGTTTTTATCACCGCCGACGAGCGCGACGTCATTCGATTGCGCACCAATTACCGCAAGGATGAGCAAGTGTTTATGTATCGCACTACCGTCTCCGCCGACCGGGCGAGAGAGGTGTTCCTCATCTACGCCAATTACCTGAACAAGTTGCGGGACCATCCGGAGTGGTACAACGCGGTGACGCGAAACTGCACGACGACACTGGATAGCCAGATTGCCGAGGACGTGAAGAACCCTCAGCCCTGGAACTACCAGCTCCTGCTGAACGGCACGCTGGATGAGTTGCTCTACAACCGGGGGCGTCTGGTCACCGGCGGTCTTCCTTTTCCGGAATTGAAGCAGCGCGAGCATATCAATGACGCGGGAAAAGCAGCGGACGACTCTCCGGATTGGTCGGCACTGATTCGCGCGGGGCGGGTAGGGTTCTAAGCGATCAGCGGAATCGGAGCACCAGATCCGGTTCCAAATCGGGAAACCGCCGCATTTGCGTTTAGAGACGTTCTGGCGGGC